>DATNLP010000108.1:0-2158 GCA_035602795.1 Acidimicrobiales bacterium
GCAGTCGGGCCCTCGATCTGCCACGCCAGACGACGGCGCGCGGCCTCACGATTCGAAGCTTCATCTATCCCCCATGCGGTTGGGAATGGCCAGGCCTGCTGCCATTTGCTGCAGGCTCCCAGATCCGCAGAGCCAGAGGCAGAGGGCGGAATACCCCTCTTCGCGCCAAGCCCAGGCTGGGGTACGAATACCCACACCCGATAGAGAGGACCTATCGTCGGCCTCAGCCCGAGCCCTTCCCGACCTGGAGAGCCACGTGACCGACCTGCCCGATGCGCCAGACGGGCCGCACATCTCCGATCGGCCCGGCAGCGAACCGGTCGTCTCCGGCGATGTTCTCGGCACGCCCGCCCCCGCCATGCGCACGGACCGGGTCGCCTCCCTGGTGGAGGACGTCTGGGGACTGCGCGTCGATACTGTCCGGCGACTGTCCTCAGAGCGTGACGCGAACATCCTTCTCGATGGTCGCTACGTGCTCAAGGTCTCGAACCCGGCTGAGGATCCCTCCGTCATCGACATGGAGAACGCGGCGATGTCGCACGCGGCGCGGGTAGCCGCCGACCTGCCGCTGCCCTCGGTGGTCCCCGCCACCTCCGGTGCATCCGTCGCCGACGTCGTCGACGACGCTGGCGCAGCGTGCCTGGCCCGGCTGTTCACTGTCGTCTCGGGTTCTCCGGCCGAAGGCCGGCCCGTCACCACGGAACTCGCCCGGCAGGTCGGCGCCCTCGCCGCCCGCACCAGCCTGGCTCTCCAGGGGCTGTTCCACCGCGCCGGCGGCCGCGTCCTCGACTGGGACGTCCGCCGTACCCACCATCTGCTCGGCGAGCCGGATGTTCTCGACCGTCTCGGCGCTCTCGGCCCCCGCGTCGCCGGAGTCCTACCGCGCCTGGCCGCCGCGGCCGACGCCACTACCGCTTTGCCCGCTGGCCTCAACCACGCCGACGTCACCCTGACCAACATCTTGACCAGTACCACCCTGGGCGCACCCGCCATCACAGGGCTGATCGACTTCGGCGACATGCACCACACAGCGCACGTCTGCGATCTGGCCGTCACCCTGACCTCCGTCGTGCGCAACACCGCCAGCCAGCAGCCGGCGGGCACCTGGGATCTCGCCGGAGCCGTCCTGACCGGCTACCAGCGGCACCGCCCGCTTAGTCCGCAGGAGGCCGACGTCCTCGGCGACCTCATCATCGGCCGTCTCGCCCTGACGCTGGTGATCTCGCAGCGTCGGTCGGCCGCGGACGAGGATAACCAGGCCTACATCAGCCAGTACGACACCAGCACACGCCGCATCCTCGGCGAGCTCCTCGATCTCGGCCGCGACCAGGTCACCCGCCGCCTGCACACGCTCACCGGCACCAGCCGGGTGATCCTCCCCGGCACCCGCCGACCCGCCGCAGACAACCGCGCAGGCGGCGCGGACAGCGCGAGCTGCGCAGACGGCGCAGAGCCGGGAGATCTGCTCCGGCGCCGCCGCCGGGTCACCGGTGGTGCGCTCAGTCCGCTGTTCTACTCCCGGCCCTTGCACATCGTCCGGGGTGAAGGGCCGTGGCTGTTTGCCGCCGACGGCACCCGCTACCTCGACGCCTACAACAACGTCGCCGTCGTCGGACACGCCCATCCCACCGTGACCCAGGCGGTCAGCCGCCAGCTCCGCATTCTCAACACCCACTCCCGGTACCTGCACCACGGCATCGTGGAGCTCGCCGAGCGACTGCTTGCGACCATGCTCGAGCCACTGGACACCTGCCTGTTCACCACCTCCGGCACCGAAGCCAACGAGCTCGCCTGGCGGATGGCCACCGCCTGCACCGGCGGCAACGCCGCCATCATCGCCGAGCACGCCTACCACGGGTCAACCAAGTGGATGGCCGACCTGAGCTCCAACGAATGGCCGACCGGCTACCACCCCGACCACGTCGCCACCTTCGCCGCGCCCCGCCGCAGTACCGGCGGCGTCGACCGCCAAACCGCTGCCGAACGGGTAACCGCGGCTGCCGCCCGTCTCGCGGACCATGGCGACAAGGCCGCCCTCGTCCTGGCCGACCTCGGCTTCACCAGCGAAGGCATCCTCGACGCCCCCGCCGACTTCATCGCCGGCTTGGTCGACGGCGCCCACAGCGCAGGCGCCCTTTTCCTCGCCGACGAGGTCCAG
>DATNLP010000110.1:0-10851 GCA_035602795.1 Acidimicrobiales bacterium
CACCCCTCCACCCGCCGCTCTTCCCGGCGACGTTCTCCAATCCCATTCCGCCGGTGGTGAGCATCATCAACGACGTGCCGGGCCCCCAAGCGACCCACCAGGGCGAAATCCGCGTCGCCTTCGCCGGTGACTCCCTGTCGCTCTACGAGGGCGAATACATATTGCAGACGGGCCCGCCCTACGCGGTCTACGACGGTGCGGCCGCCGGCTGCGGCTTCACCAACGGGGCGCCCACCGTGTCCTGGAGCGACCCGGGCGCCCTCTACATCAGCCCGCCCGCGTGCGCCCTGTGGTACGAGCAGCTGCAATGGGTGGTCTCGCGCTTCCATCCGGACGTCACGGTCATCCAGACCGGGTACTGGGAGACGCAGAACCGCGAATTCGACGGTGGCTTCGCCACCCTGGCCGACGCCGACTACTCGGCGTACATCGAGTCCAACCTCGAGGAAGCGGTGCAAATCGCCCACTCCGACGGCGGAGCGGTGATCCTGTCCACCTCGCCCTACTTCGACGACGGGACGCCGTTCAACCTCGTCGTCGCCTACAACCAGATCGTCGAGTCGGTGGCCGCCCAGTACCCCTACGTGTCGATCGACGACCTCTACACGGTCCTCGACCCCAATGGCACGTACTCGTCGACGGTGGACGGCATCGTGGCCAGGGGGGCCGACGGCGTGCACATCACCCAGGCGGCGGTGGACGACCTCATTGAGCCGGCGCTCAACCAGCAGATCGCCAACGTTGCCGGCGCGGTGTACGCCGGCTCCTCCTAGCGGTTCACCGCCCCGTGGGGGCCGTGACAGCCATTGCGCACCGGGGCGACCCGGTGGCGGGGAGCGAGAATACGCTGCCGGCCTTCGCGGCCGCCGCGGCGGCGGGGGCGGACTGGGTGGAGCTGGACCTGCGCCGCACGCGCGACGGCGCAATCGTGGTGCTGCACGACCAGACGCTCGAGCGCCTGTGGGGCCTGGACGCCTCCGTCGGCGACCTCGACGCAGTCGAGGTGACGGCGCTCGGACAGGGAGACGAGCGCATCCCGACCCTGGGCCAGCTGCTGGCGGCCGTGGAGCTACCGATGATGGTCGACTTCACGCGCCGCGAGGTGGTGGAGGGCGCACTGGCGGCGGTGCAGGAGGCCGGGGCCCTGGCGCGGGCGCAATTCGTGACGGGCAATGTGCCGGCGCTGCAGCTGCTGCGCGGGCTGTCGGCGCGAGCCCGCATCGGGCTGACGTGGACCGAGGGCACGGAGCCGCCCCTGGCCCTGCTGGCCGAGCTCGGGGCGGAGAGTTGGAACCCGTGGTCGGGGCTGGTCACCGCCGAGGGGGTGGCCGCCGTCCACGCGGCCGGGCTGCTGGTGTCGTGCTGGACGGTCGACGAGGAGGAGGAGATGGCCCGGGTGCTCGAGGCCGGCGTCGACGCCGTGGTGAGCAACCGGATCGGTGAGTTGCTGAGGTTCGTCGGGCGGGGGTGAGGCCGGCCGGCGGCGCAGGCCGGCCGAACATAGGGTTACAGAGCTCTGGCTTCTCGGTGTCGTCCTGGGAGAGATGCATGGCGTCGAACACGTGGGGCAGGGAGATCGCCGAGGCCTACGACGAGTCGTCGGCGGTCATGTTCGCGCCCGAAGTCCTGAACCCGACGGTCGACCTGCTGGCCGAGCTGGCGGCCGGCGGCCCCGCGCTCGAGTTCGCCGTCGGCACCGGCCGCGTGGCGCTGCCGTTGAGCGCCCGCGGCGTGCGTGTCGAAGGCATAGAGCTCTCGCCGGACATGGCCGAGCAGCTCCGGGCCAAGCCGGGGGCCGACGCCGTGCCCGTCACGGTGGGCGACATGACCACGACGCGGGTGGCCGGCATCTTCACGCTCGTCTACCTCCTCTGGAACAGCATCATGAACGTGACGACCCAAGACGAGCAGGCGTCCGTCTTCGCCAACGCCGCCGACCATCTCGGCCCGGGCGGGTGTTTCGTCGTCGAGGTCCTCGTACCCCAGCTCCGCGGCGTCTCCCCGGGCGAGCCCGGCCGGGTCTTCATGCGCGAGCCGGACCACGTCGGGATCGACACCTTCGACGACATGGTTGGACAGGTGTCGTGGTCGCATCACTGGATGCAGGTCGGGGACCGCCTGGTGCACCACGCCGCCCCGTACCGCTACGTCTGGCCGTCGGAGCTCGACCTCATGGCGAGGCTGGCCGGCTTGCGCCTGCGTGACCGGTGGGCCGGCTGGCACCGACAGCCGTTCGGGTCCGAGAGCGTGCTGCAGGTCGTGGTCTACGAGAAGGGACAGGCGCCCTAGGCGACCCGGTTCCGACAATTAGTCCGTCCTACGATATATCGGTTGACAGTACATCGGCTACCGATATATAACGGTGGCCATGGACTACGACGAAGCACTGCCTTGGCACGAGAAGACGGAACACGCATGGCGCCGCGGACGCGGACTGGCCCGCAGGGTGCTCCTCTGGTCCTGGGTGCTGATCGGCATCGCCGTCGTCGTGGTCTTCATCGCCCTGCACGTCGTGCCGTCCGCCGGGGCGGCCGGCGGCTGCGGCGGTGGCTGATCCCGTTGTCGAAGGTGAGCGGCCGACGCGCCGACAGCCGGCGGCTCGGTGGGCCTGGGCGACGATCGCGCTCACCGTGGGCGCACTGGCCGGGACTCCGCTCATGGCCCCGATGGGTGCGGCGGCGCCCGCGGCGGCGCTGGCCTGGTTCCTCTTCGTCGGCTCGTCCGTCCACGTGGCGTCGACCGCCTGGCTGTTCACCCTGCCCTCCGTCCGGCGGTACGCCCGCGGCCGGCCTGCTCGTTATCTCGGCGCCCCCGCCGTCCTGCTTGCGTGCGGCTGTGCCGCCGCCGTGGTCCTCACCCCCGACGTCATGGCCTGGCTCCTCTTGCCGTTCTTCGCCTGGCAGTTCCACCACTTCCAGAAGCAGAACCTCGGACTGGTCGCGCTCTCTGCGTCCTCGGCCGGAGTCGCCGGCCTCACCTGTGGTGAGCGGCGGAGCATCACCGCGGCGGGCGCCTTCGGCATCGGCGGGCTCCTGGCGCACCCGGCCCTGCTCCAGCTCGACGTACGGCCCGTGCTCGGGCCCGCCTTCGCGGCGGCGGGCGTCGGGTACGGCGTCGCGGTGACGTTCGGAGCTCTCTCGTGGGGCAGGCGGGACCGGCACGATCGGGTGACGCAGGTCGGCGCCCTGTACGCGCTGGCGCTGCTCTTCCCGCTGCCGATCTTCGTCTTCGCCTCACCCTGGGCGGCGGTGGGCGGGATGACGATCGCCCACGGGTTGCAGTACCTGCTGTTGACGGGACTCGTCGCCCTGGGGGCACCGGGGCGGGACCGCACGCCGGCGCGAGCGGCGTGGCTCTGCACGGTGGCGGTCGCCGGCGGCCTGCTGCTGGGCGTGATCTCGCACCTGCACGGCGCGGGCACGGTCCTGCGCGGCCTCTTCGGCGTCTACCTGGGACTGGTCATGACGCACTTCGTGGTCGACGCCGACCTCTGGCGCCAGCGTGACGCGTTCCCCCGGCACTTGCTGGCCAGCCGTGTCCCCTGGCTGCGGCCCGATCCGACGGTCACGCTCGACCGGCTCCCGATAGATCGTTATCCGATATAACATGGCGACGATGCCGCGGACGAAGAAGCCCGCCCCCTCCGCCGCCGAGCCCGCGCCCGCGCCCATTGCCGGATTCGGGCGTTACGCGGGGCCGGCCACGCTGATCCTGTCCAGCCTGGCCGAGGGTCCCAAGCACGGCTACGCCCTGACCAAGGACATTGAGCGCTTCGCCGACATGCGGCTGGCTCCCGGCACGCTGTACGAGGCCCTGAGCCGCCTGGAGGGGCAGGGCCTGATCGAGTCGGTGCAGAGCGACGACCGGCGCCGTCCCTATCGCCTCACCGCCGTGGGAGCCGAAGCGTTGCGATCACACCTGGCGGCCCAACGGCGCATCGCCGAGGTCGGCCTGCGGCGCCTGGCCGGCACCTGGGGCGCGGCGTGAGCGAGCGCGAGGCGGCGCTCCGGCGACGAGCCCAGCGGGCCCTGCGCTGGTACCCGCGCGAATGGCGCGCCCGCTACGGCGAAGAGTTCACCGAGCTCCTCATGGCCGACTTCGACGAGCGACCCCACGTGCCGTCGCGCGCCGTCGATCTGGCTGTGAGCGGCACGACGGCCCGCCTGGCTGCGGCAGGTGTGGCAGGCCGGACGCTCGATCCCGATCTCCAGGCGACGCGCAGCCTCACCGCGGCCGGATGCGCCACCGCGTTGTTCCTCGTGTCCGGCGTCGCCCTCTGGTCCCAGCTGACGATCGGTTGGCAATGGGCGCCGCCCGCCACCCGAGCGACCGCATGGGCCATGTACGCCATGACCTACGGCGCGCTCGCCCTGGCGGCTATTGGCGTTGCGGCCGTCGTCCCGGTGGCCGGCGTCACCCTGTGGCGCCTGGTGCGCCGGCCGTCCCCTGCCCTGGTGCGGCCCCTCGTCGCCCTGGCGCTGGGTGTGGCCATCCTCGTGGTCGGCACCCACCACTTCGCCAACGGCTGGCCGGGCACGCGCGGGCACCCGTGGGTGGACCAGGGCGTGGTCCCCGGTGGCGTGGCGGCCTACGCGTGGGCCGCCTCCCTCTCGGTCACGTCGTACTGGGTGCACCCGGGTGCGCTCGGCGCGTTCCCGCCGGCCGAGCTCGCCTTCATGGTGGTGAGCCCCGTGGCGCTGCTCGCCGTCGTGGTCAGTGCGGCCAGGTTGGTCCGACAGCTCCGGCTCCCGACCTCCATCGTGCGCTACGGGCACCACCTGTCACGGGTGGGTGCGCTCGCCATGGTGGTGTTCTTCACCGGAGCCGCCCTGTGGGTGGTCGACGGCGCTCCCGGACCGCACAACCTGTTCCACGTCGGTGCCATCGACGTGCTCGAGCTGCTGGCCATGCTCGGCGCGTTGGCCCTCGCCGTTCGGTCCACTCGAGCCGGCGTGCCGGGCACGCAGGGGCCGGTCGCGTCCTGAGCGCCGCCGGCCTGGAAGGCGTCAGGCCGTCGAGGGCTCCAGCGGCGCCAGCCGGGTGGTGACCCATCCCCGGTCGTCCACGTTCCACTCTTGGCGCTCCGTCCAACGCTTGCCGTCCCAGTAGCACCGCACGTTCAGATCCCACTCGAGATACACCCACCCCGGGTCGCGAGGCCGTCGCCTGGGCAGGGCGACCGGCGGCGGGGCCTCGGAGCGCGACCGACGCGACGCCTTGGTGCGCGACCGACGCGATGGAGATCGGTGCGGATCAGCGAACGCGTCATGAGTGGGCACGCGACGCGGCCGCCTCGTGACACGCCACAGCACCAAGAGGGCGATCACGACGAACGCGAGCAGCCACATCACATCGTGTGAGACGTGCCACCACGGGGCAGCCGTCCCTGACGGGCCCGCGACGACCTGGGCCTGTTCCTGTGCCACCCGGAAGGCGTCGAAAGCGTTCAGGGTGCCCCGGGTCACAAGCGTCGCCACGAAGACCGAATTGCCCGCGGTGAACATGACTACGTACTGGGCGAACCCGATGCCACTCATGGTGCCGGTGATCGAGTACCCCTCGGCCGCAAATCTGCCGTCCATGCGGAAAGCCGTGTCGTGCTGCACGCCGGCCACGCCGTTGACGAAGAGAGGTATCAAACTCGGATTGGCGAAACGAGTGGCGATCATTTCGAGACCATCGCCGGTCTGCGGGTCGTGCCACGTGCGGACGTAACTCGTCAGGTCGCCGTCGGCGCCGTACTGCTCGACCAGGTCGCTGCTCAGTCCGAGGCCTGGCTGGTTGGCGTCCGACGCCGTCAGGTAGCCGTTGTTCGGTCCCGGCGGGTCCGCGACGAACCCGGGCAGGGGGTGGGAGATGACCACGCTCGAGAGGGGCGGCGCAGCGGCCACCGGGACCGCCGCCGAGCATGCGATGCCGACAGCGATCAGGGCCGCGGTACAACGCATGACGCCCAAGACTCGCGTGCCCCGCACTTCTTCCCCCTCACCCTTCGCCGCCGCCCAGCCCTGCGTCTCCTCACCAGCTCTGGTGCCGCGACCGACCGGCGTTCCCCCTTACTTCGACACTAACGCCGCTCCGCATAAGGAACGGTGGCTGGTCGGTTGCGCTTCGGTTGGATGGCGCGGACCGGGGGTTGCGCCATCCCACCCCGTCAGACCATGAGGACGACGGGCACGATCATGGGCCGTCTGCGCGTGCGATCGCCCACGAACTTTCCCAAGGCCTTGCGGGTGTGACGGCTCAGCACCTCGATGTCGTGCGCCCCGTCCTTGAGAGCCTGCGTCACGGCCGCCCCGACCACCTCACTCGCCTCTTCGAGCAGCTCCTCGGCCTCGGGCGCATACACCCAGCCCCGCGTCTCGACCACCGGCGGGCAGCTCAGCGTTCCCTTCTGGCGATCCACCGTGACCACCACCATCACCACACCCTCTTCGGCCAGCTTCTGGCGGTCCCGCAGCACACCGTGCTCGATGTCGCCCACCGTGCCGTCGACGTAGACGTAGCCGGCGGGCACCCGTCCATCCCGGTTGATGCCCTTCTGGTCGAGCTGGATGACGTCGCCGTCCTCGCACAGCAGCACCTTGGCCGGGTCGATCCCCATCGACAGCGCCAGGCGGGCATGGTGGACCATATGGCGGAACTCGCCATGCACCGGCACGAAGCACTCGGGCGTCGTCACCGCAATCAGCGTGCGCAGCTCGCCCTGGCGGGCGTGGCCGCTCACGTGGACGGCCTCGGCGCCTGAGTGCACCACCTCGGCCCCGCGCCGGTGCAAATCGTCGATCACGCGGCCCACCGACCACTCGTTGCCCGGGATGGGGTGGGCACTGATGACGACCACGTCGTCCTCTCCGATGCGCAGCCACTTGTTTTCGCCCGTCGCCATGAGGGAGAGGGCGGACATGGGCTCGCCCTGGGAGCCGGTCGAGATCACGCACATCTCCCCCGCCGGCACCGTGTCCACCTCCTCAATGTCCACCTGCATACCGTCCGGGATGCTGATGATGCCGAGCCGCTGGCCCAGCTCGACGTTCTTGCCCATAGAGCGCCCGAGCGTGGCCACCTTGCGCCCCGTCGCCACGGCGGCGTCGATGATCTGCTGCACCCGGTGCATGTGGCTGGCGAAACAGGCCACGACGATCCGCTTGCCCGACTGCGCGGCGAAGACCCGGCGCAGCGTCACGCCCACCGACGACTCGGATTCGGTGTAGCCGGGCTCCTCGGCGTTGGTGGAGTCGGACAGCAGGAGTCGGATGCCCTCGGTCCGGGCCAGCTCCCCCATGCGCGACAAATCGGTGCGGCGCCCGTCGACCGGCTGCAGGTCCAGCTTGAAGTCGCCCGAATGCAGAATGACGCCCTGCGGCGTGTGGAACGCGATGGCCATGGACTCGGGCACCGAATGGGTGACCGGGATGAATTCCACGTCGCAGGCGCCGATGCGCAACCGCTCGCCGTCGGCCACCGCCACGAAGCGCGTCTTGTCCGCCAGCCCCGCCTCCTCGACTCGATGGCGGGCCAGCCCGACCGTCAGCTCGGAACCGTAGATGGGAGCCTGCAGGTCGCGCAGGAGGTAGGCCAGCCCTCCGGTGTGGTCCTCGTGGCCGTGCGTGAGCACGATCCCGTCCACCCGGTCCCTGCGGTCTTGCAGGTAGGTGAACTCGGGCAGGACCAGGTCGATGCCGGGCATATCGGGATCGGGGAACATGATTCCGCAGTCGAGGATGACGATCCGGCCCTCCACCTCGATACAGGCGCAGTTTCGGCCGATTTCGCCGAGGCCGCCGAGGAAGACGACCCGTACCGGCTTGGGCTTGCGCTCAGCCAAGCGCCGGGACCGTGACCGCAGGCGGGCCCACCGCGGCCAGGACCTTGGCCGCCTGGGCGTCGAGCTCGGGCGTGGCGTCCCCCATGGGCAGTCGGCACTGGCCGACCCGGAGGCCCAACGCCCGCATGGCCGCCTTGGCCGGCAGCGGGTTGGGGTACTCGGCGCTCGACTCGAAGTCGAAGGAGTCGAGGAGCTCCGCGTGGCCGGCGATGGCCGTGTCCAGGTCACCGGCGAGGAAGGCATCCACCACCTGGCGGAACCGCGGCCCGACCCAGTGCGCCGCCACGCTGATGACCCCGATGGCGCCGACGGCCAGCAGCGGCAGTGTCATGACGTCGTCGCCGCTGTAGACCTCGAAGCCGGGGGGTGCCTGGGCGATCAGGTGGGCGGTCGTGGGCGGGTCGCCCGCCGCATCCTTCAGCCCGACGATGTTCGGCACCTCGCGGGCCAGGCGCAACATGGTCGGCGTCTCGATGCGCCGGCCCGCTCGCACGGGGATGTCGTAGAGCAGCACCGGCAGGTCGCCCGCCGCCTCGGCCACCACCCGAAAGTGCTCGCGCAGGCCGGCCTGGGAGGGCCGGTTGTAGTACGGCGTCACCACGAGCACGCCGTCCACCCCGCACCCGGTGGCCAACCTGGTCATGGCGACCGAGTGGTCGGTGTCGTTGGACCCGGTGCCGGCGATGACGGGCACGGTGACCGCCTCGGCCACGGCGCGCCACAGCGCTACCTTCTCGTCGTCGGTCAGCACCGAGCTCTCGCCGGTCGAACCGCTCAGCACCAACCCGTCGCTGCCGTGCGCGACCAGCCAACGCGCCAGCTCCACCGCCGCGGGCAGGTCGAGCGCCCCGTCGTCATCGAACGGGGTCACCATGGCGGTGATGACCCGCCCGAACCGGGGCGCCTGGTGAGGGCTCATTGCCCTCTCACGCTACCAGCAGGTGCTTCTGGCTCAGGCGACCTGGCGCTCGGCCGGCGATCCGTCGGCGAAGGCGTCCTCCTCCTCGGTGGAGTCGGTCAGGTGTTCGAAGGCGATGGCGCCCAGGTCGGTGAACTTCTGGCGCAGCCAGCCGTCCGCCGCGTCGAGCAGACCGAGCTTCCTGAGGTTGGGGACGATCTTCGAGAACAGCAGAATCTGGAAGTCGTCGCGCTCGGGCGCCGCCTGCATGATCTTGATCACGTCGGCCGTCGGGACCTCCATGCGCTCCCAGACTTCCTGCATGGCCATGCGGTCCTTCATGCGGATGGCAGCCTCGAAGGCGAACTCCTGGCGCTCGCGCAGTTCGGCCGCGCTCAGCTCCTTGTAGTACTCCTGCAGGCTCAACACGCCGAAGGCGACGTGGCGGGCCTCGTCGGCCATCACGTAGCGCAGCAGCTTCTTGAGGAGAGGCTCGGTCGTCATCATGTGGATGAACCCGAAGGCGGCGAGAGCCAGGCCCTCGACCATGATCTGCATGCCGAGGTAGGTCATGTCCCAACGCGAGTCGGAGACGATGTCGTCGAGCAGGAGCCCGAGGTGGGCGTTCATCGGGTAGTGGCCCGAGAGCTTCTCGTCGAGGTACTTGGAGAAGACCTCGACGTGGCGTGCCTCGTCCATCACCTGCGTGGCCGCGTAGTACTTGGCGTCGATCCACGGCACCGTCTCGACGATCTTGGCCGTGCAGAGCAGCGCACCCTGCTCGCCATGCATGAACTGGGAGAGCAGCCAGTTCTGGTTCTGGATACCGAACTCGAGGAACTTCTTCTCGTCCCACTTCTCGAGCACGGTGCCGGCCAGGGCGGCGTCGTCCCACTGCATCTGCGCCGCGTTGGCCTCGGCGTTGGCCATGACCACCTTCTCCTGATCGACCTCGATCGACCAGTCCAGGTCCGTCTGCGCGTTCCACTGCGCCTTCTTGGCCTTCTCGTAGAGCTTGTCGAGTTGTGGCTTGGACCCCTTCTGGTAGTCCCAGGTGAACTCGGCCGGGCAGTTGTCGGGGACGCGGTGGAAGCCCTCGACGTCGTACTGGCCGACGAAGCTGAGGACGGCCTCCAGGTCGTCGATGCTTTCGCGGCCGATCAGCTCGAGGTTCGAACCGAACTGCCCCTGCTCGTTGTCGAGCGTGGTCATTGCACTGCCCCCTTGGTGGTTGGTTGGTAGGTGGAACTGCTCGAACGGGTGGAACCGGCGGCCTCGAGCCGCAGGGCGAGGATCCCGGGCAGGACGAAGGCCCGCACCAGGGCGCGGGTCTCGTCGGGGTCGGTCAGGTCGGCGCCCGGGTTGCGGTCCGACGTATAGGCCAGGACGATGCGCACGGCCCACTCAGCCGCCCGCGAGGCCTGCTCGGGCTCGAGCCAGCGGGCGAAGAACGGGGCGGCGAGGTCGCCGGCCACCAGGAGTACCCGGTCCAGCTCGGTGAAGGTCAGATGCGGCAGGACCACGCCCGGCTCGTGCGCCAGCAGGTAGGCCAGCGCATCGTGGGCCGACAGCCAGCGGGCCGACTCGACCATGCCGGCCACCAGCACGTCTTCGAGGTCAGCCGCCTCCCCCATGACCACGGCCAGGGACGAGAACAGCCGGGCCGTCTCCGTCTCGACCACGGCGGCCAGGATGTCGTCCTTGCCCCGGGGGAAGGTGCGGTAGACGGTGGCCCGGGAGAGGCCGGCCTGGCGGGCGATGTCGTCCACCGTGCTCTTGGCCACGCCCTGGCGGGCCAGGCAGCGCAGTGCGCCGTCGACAATGCGGACCCGGGTCGAGGTGCGGTCGTCGGCCCCCAGATGCCGGACGACCCGGGACGGCCCCGCCGTCAGGGCATCGATTGCTGCCTGTGCCGCACCCACTGCTGAAACAGTATGGCGATTTTTGTCTCACTGTCAACCATGGCCCGATCAACTCCAGTTCACGTGGCCGGGGGCGATGGCGGTCAGGAGCAGGGCCAGGACGCCGAGGACGGCCACGCTGCCGCCGACGGTGAGGGCCAGGCCGGCCGAGCGGTCGCGCAGCGTGCCGGCGTACTCGTAGAGGAGGGCGAGCACGGCCCCGG
>DATNLP010000112.1:0-2138 GCA_035602795.1 Acidimicrobiales bacterium
GGCCCAGCTCAACAACGCGGTCCGGCACGTGCTGACGCTCAAGTACCTGGCCGGCATGTTCTCGCACCCCCTCACCGATCCGACGCGGGTGCAGACGGCGGAGCTGACGCCCGCCAACCTGGCCGCGGCGCGGAAATCGGCAGACGAGTCGATGGTCCTGCTCGAGAACCACCACGACGCGCTGCCGCTGAGCGCCAGCACGCCGTCGATCGCGGTGGTCGGCCCGCTCGCCGACGACCCGCTCGACCAGCTCGGACCTGACGTGCCGATCGGGTACGACACCACCCCAGGCGACCTGGTCTCGGTCGACAAGATCGTTCCGGTTCTGAACGGGATCAAGGCGGCGGTGCCGAACGCCAACGTCACCTACGCACAGGGCTGCGACACCAGTTGCACGTCCACGTCGGGGTTTGGCGCCGCGGTCAGCGCTGCGCAGTCGGCGGCGGTTACGGTCGTGGTCGTCGGCGAGCCGTCCTCGGACAGCGGTGAGGCATCGTCGCGCACGATGCTCGGCCTGCCCGGTCAGCAGCTCGCACTCGTGCAGGCGATCGCGAACACCGGCAAGCCGTACGTGGTCGTGCTGATGAACGGCCGGCCGCTGACGATCGACTGGCTGGCCGCCAACGCACCGGCGCTGCTGGAGGCGTGGTATCCCGGCACCGAGGGCGGCGGTGCGGTCGCCGACGTCCTGTTCGGGAAGGTTGATCCGGGCGGCAAGCTGCCGATGACGTTCCCGGTGAATGTCGGGCAGATCCCGATCTCGTACAACGAGCTGCCGACCGGCAGGCCGTACGACCCCAACAACAAGTACACGTCCAGGTACCTCGACGCGCCGAACGCGCCGCTGTACCCGTTCGGCTACGGGCTCTCGTACACGACGTTCTCGCTGTCGAGCCCGCAGCTGTCGTCGACCAGCGTGTCGGCGAACGGCCCGCTGACCGTCAGCACGACCATCACCAACACCGGATCTGTCGCCGGCGATGACGTCGTGCAGCTCTACCTGCACGAGAACTACACGAGCATCCTGCAGCCCGTGGAAAAGCTCGAAGGCTTCCAGCGCGTGACGCTGGCGCCTGGACAGTCCAAGACGATCACGTTCACGCTCGGTCGCCAGAACTTCGGCTTCTACAACGATCAGGGCCAGTTCGCTGTCGAGCCCGGGCCGTTCAACCTGTGGGTCAGTGACAGCTCCGACGTCGGCACGCTCACGCCGTCAACGTTCACGGTCAAGTAGGAGGCTGGCCGTGGACGTTCGCAGTTACCTCCCCGGCACCGCCCGCCGCGCAGGAGTCTGCGCCGCAGCGCTGATCGCAGCGTGCGCGCTGTTGTTCGCGGCGGGCGTGCCGGGACAGGCTCTCGCCGACCAGGGCGGTGGCGCCCTCAGCGCCCGCCAGCGCCTGGTGCTGCACGGCATCGCCGCAGACACGTGGAAGTTCTACGCCGCCGACGTCGACCCCAGCACGAACCTGCCGCTGGACAACCTGGGGCCCGGCGCCGTCCGCGGCACCTACACCTCGGCGGCGGACATCGGCGTGTACCTATGGGCGGTCGTCGCTGCCCACGATCTGGGCCTGATCGACCGCGCGCGGGCCGATTCGCTGATCACCGCGACGCTCGACGAAGTCGCCACGCTGAAGCGCTACGACGGCTTCCTCTACCAGTGGTATGACACCAACAACGGCAACGTCCTGTCGAACCCCGGGCAGGGCGACTGCAGCGAGACGACCCCGGCCCAGGACAACTGCTGGTTCGTCTCGGCGGTCGACAACGGCTGGTACGCATCCGGGCTGATCGAGGTCCGCCAGGCGCTGCCCGAGCTTCGCGGCCTGGCCGACCGGCTCCTGGACCCAATGAACTTCGCGATCTTCTACGACAACCGGGCCCAGACGGACTGCAACGTCAACGCGGCGCTCGGCAACCAGCACACCGGGACGATGTACGGGGGCTACTACGTCGGCCAGGGGCCAGCCCCCTACCACGTCGACACGCTCTACAGCGATCCCCGGATCGCGATCTACATAGGCATGGGCATGCACCAGATGCCCGGCGACGTCTGGTGGCGGACGTGGCGGACGCTGCCTCCCAAGCAGTGCCCGACCGACCCGGACTACTCCTCGCAGGGCCAGTGGCCGGTGCCG
>DATNLP010000116.1:0-6891 GCA_035602795.1 Acidimicrobiales bacterium
GACCCCGTCGTCGACGTGGTCGGCTACTTCGAGGTGGAGCCGGGCCTCCTGCGCATCAACAAGGACTACGGGTGGCTCCGGGCGGCCGATGTGCTGGCCGAGGGCGATCCCGACCTGCTGGCGGACGTGGCCGCTTCTACGCACGCGCTCGTCGAGGCGCGGCGCCAGGCCTGGCACCTCGAGCACTCGCTCTGGGCCACCAAAATGCCCAAGGACGGCAGCGCGGTGGCCGGCACCCTGTCGCTGGTCCGCGAGCAGAAGGAACGCGTGCGCGCGGCCGTCGAGCAACGCAAGCAGCTCGGGTTCCCCGTGCCCGACGGTTGCGAGGCCTGGTGGACCGAGTACGAGTTCCACATTGCGCCGTGCCCGTCCCACCTTCCCGCCACGCCCGCCGCCCGGAGCTGACACCCCGGCGTCGGACTCAGACGGTCGGCCCGCCCAACCAGCCCCGGCGCCGGAACATGTTGTACAGATAGACGACCGCCGCCACCTCGAGCCCGACGCCGAACACCCAGAAGGTCCACGCCGGCGCGATGCTGCGCACCAGCCAGGCGAAGTTCTGCCCGAAGAACCCCGTGAGGAAGCTGAGGGGCAGGAAGATGGTGGCGATCACCGTCAGCTGCTTCATGACCTGGTTGAGCCGGTTGGACACCGTGGACAGGTGGGTGTCCATGACGCTCGAGAGCAGGTCCCGGTAGCTGTCGATCAGGTCGGCCAGCCGGATGAGGTGGTCGTAGAGGTCGCGGAAGTAGCGCGTCGCCTCGTCGGTCATGCCGGGCACATCGGTCACGCCGGCGGTGATGCTGGCCATCATGTCGCGCTGTGGGGCCACCACCTTGCGCATGTCGATGAGCGTGCGCTTCATGTCGAAGAGCTGTCCCAGCTGCGCCTCGGTGGGCACCTTGAGGATCGCGTCCTCGAGCTCGTCGATGCGGTCGTCGAACTTGGACAGGAACGGGAAGAAGGTGTCGACCAGCGCGCTGAGGATGAAGTAGACGATGACGATCTGGGGCGAGGCCGCCTCCTTGGCGTGGTGGCTCACCAGGTAGGCGTGCACCTGGGCGATGGGCGGGCAGCCGCCCCGGTGCACCGTGACCACGTAGCGGTCGGTCCAGAAGCAGTGCACCTCGGCCTGCCCGGTGTGGTCGGGGTCCGCCCCGCGCGCCACCAGGTAGACAAAGGAGTCGTACTCGTCGATGCGCGGCCGCTGATTGAACCGCTCCGCCGCCGCGACGGCCAGCGGGTGAAAGCCGAAGGTGGTCCCGAGCAAGTCGGTCAACGAGCCGTCCTTCGCCTCGTCGTCGAGGTCGAGCCAGAAGAAGCCCTTCCCGTCGAGCACGGCGCGGACGGACTCGTCCGTCGCCGGTTGGTCCGGCTGGTCCCGCTGGTGGATGGTGCCCTTCACGCTCTCAGTCTCACGCTCGTCGTCGGGCCTCGGGGGGATGCTGGCGGCGGGGGCGCCCCCGTCAGTCGAAGCGGGCGGGGTCGAACGAGGCGGGCAACGGCGCCTCGTCGGAATCCGGCGTCACGTCGGTCATGGTGTGCGCCAGCGCGCGGGCCGAGTACGGGCCCTGGAGGAGGCCGTTGGCGCCGTGGCCGGTGGCCACCCACGCGTTGGCCCACCCCGGGACGCGGCCGACGACGGCCCGCTCGTCCGCCGAGGTCGGGCGCAGGCCGACCCGCGTCTCCTGGTAGGTGGATTCGGCCAGTCCCGGCGCCACCGTCAGGCACTCGCGCAGCAGCTCGTGCAACCCGGCAGCCGTCACCGTCACCGAGAAGCCGGCCCCGACCTCGAACGTGCCCCCACAGGCCACCCGCCCGCCCGGCCACGGCACCAGGTAGTGCGACAGCAGCGGCTGGGCGATGGGCCACCCGCCCGTCTCGCCGTCGACGCCGAGATGCACGATCTGCCCCTTCGTCGGGCCGACCGGCAAGGAGCAGCCGAGCCGCTCCGCCAGCGCCGCCGTCCACGCACCGCCCGCCACCGCCAGCGCGTCGCACGGGAGTGAGCCCGCTCCCTCGACCTGGACCGACGTCACCGAACGCCCGCCCGCCCCATCGCCGGTCACGCCGTCGACCACGCCGGCCACGAAGGTGACGCCCCTGGCCCTGGCGGCCCCTCGCAGCGCGGCCGCCATGCCCCGGCCGTCCACTCGGGCCGAGCCCGGGGCGTGCAGGACGCGGTGCACCGGCCCGAGCGGGGGGAACAGCGACCCCGCCTCCCTCGGCGAGATCTCCGCCACTTCGCCCGGCGCGCGCCGTAGGACCAGCTCGGCGAACGGTGCGAACCACTCCTCCTCTTTCGGGCGCAGCACGAGCGAGAGGATGCCGCACCGTTGGTAGCCCGTCGCCTCGAGGTCCGCTCCGTCGGCGGCCAACCGCTCCAGCAGAGCCGGGTAGTGGGCGCCACACTGACGCAGGAACGGCCACACCTCGGCGTCGGCCTCCGCGCTCGTCACCGGCGACAGGATGCCTGCGCCGGCGTCGGTCGCCCGCCCTGGGTGGGCCCCGTCGACCACCGTGACGGTGGCGCCGAGGCAGGCCAGCTCGTAGGCCAGCGCCAGCCCGACCAGCCCCGCACCCACGACGGCGACGTCACACCGCTCGACCGTCATACGAGCTTCCCCGTCAGGACCGGGATGGCCAGTAGGTAGGCCACCGGTGCCGAGAGCACGATGAGCGGGATGAGCAGGGCCCGGTTCATGTAGCGGAAGAGCACGACGGCCGGCAACAGGAGCGCGTTGCTGCGGTACGAGCTGATGCCGAGTCCCACCACGAGCGGGGTGAACCAGAAGACGTAGGTCCAGCACACGACGAGCTGGTCGAGACTGGTCAGCCGGGCCCGGTTGTCGTAGACGACATAGGTCAGGACGATCATGATGAGCAGCACCAGTTGCGTCTGCAGGGCCACGACGTCACCCGATCCGACGAACCGGCCCGGCGTCGGTGCGGTCAGGGTGAACAGCGTCTTCAGCGGGTTGTGCAGGCCGTTGCCGTACTTGGCCTGGACCAAGTACTCCGCCCTCCAGGTGCCGACGGTGATCTTCAGCACGGCGAGGAACACGACGTAGCCCGCCGCCGACGCGGCCAGCACGAGGGCGACCGGCCGCCAGTCCTGCAGGCGGCGGAAGGCCAGCAGCCACAGGCCGAGGACCACGATCACCACGACGGCCGAGCTGTAGCTGAGCGGGATCAGGAAGGCGGGTATGAGCGCCCAGCGGTACCTCCCGGAGGCCAGCAGCTTGAAGAGCACCAGCGCGAGCAAAATGAGCAGGGAGATCGGGAAGAGGGTGAAGTAGTAGATGATCCCGGGGAACACCGCCGCGGTGACCATCACGACCTTGCGGTGGCGCACCGGCCCGATGATCTGCCAGAGCAGGACGAACACCGCCAGGGTGCAGGCCTGGCTCAGCACGACGGCCACCGCCGTCTCGTTGGCCCCGGTGAGCGTGAACGTCTTGATCAACCACGGGTAGAGCGGCTGCCAGCCGGTGTTCCCGCACCACGACCCGGCGGGGTACCCGGCCCCGCACCGGTTGAGGCTGTACCCGCTGTTGACGATCCACAGGTAGATCCCCGAGTCACCGTGCCACCACGAGAACTCGCTGCGCCCGCTGGCCGGCTGGAGCCGGACCGCCACCAGGATGGCCAGGTCGACCACGGCGAACAGCCCCACGGGGAACGCGTTGTCCCACAGCGCCGGCCCCCACCGGCCCTGCCGCCGCGCGTGCTGCGCTCGCGGCACCGGCGGATCGCTGACGGTCAGGGGTTCGGTCATGGTCACGGGTAGCGTAGGGAACGCCGGGCAGTGATACGAGGAGGGTCAGTGGAAGTCGTGCGCACGCCCGACGAGCGCTTCCGCCACCTCCCGGGCTTCCCGTTCCCGCCTCACTACGTCACGCTCCCCGAGGGGCTGCGCGTCCACTACGTGGATGAGGGCCCGCCGCAGGCCGAGACGGTCCTGCTGCTGCACGGCCAACCCACGTGGTCCTACCTCTACCGCACCGTCATCGAACCCCTGGTGGCGCACGGCCTGCGTGCCGTGGCGCCCGACCTGGTCGGCTTCGGGCGCTCGGACAAGCCGCGTTCACGGGCCGCCCACACCGTGCCGGCCCACGTCGAGTGGATGACCCGGTTCGCCGACGCCGTCGGGTTGGCCGAGGTGACGCTGGTGGTGCAGGACTGGGGCGGGCCTATCGGCCTGGGCGTCCTGGCCCGGCGACCCGGCTTTGCCCGCCGCGTCGTCGCGGCCAACACGGCCTTGCACACGGCCGACGCCTCGCTGGCCGGCCGCCTGGACTGGCCCGTCCACGACGCCGGAGGCGGCACCGTCACGGTGGCGCAGACGCTGCTCGACTACCAGCGACTGACCCAGGAGGTCACGCCCTTCCGCCCGAGCCTGTTCGTGCAGGGGGCCACCGCGTCGGAGGTGCCGGACCCGGTCCTGGCGGCCTACGACGCCCCGTTCCCCGACGAGGACGCTTGCGCCGGGCCGCGCCAGCTCCCGCTCCTCATGGGGCTCACTCCGCACAGCGCCTGTGCGCGCCAGAACCGCCACACGCTCGACGCCCTGCGGGCCTACGAGCGCCCCTTCCTCACTGCGTTCTCCGACGGTGACCCCGGGACGGGAGGTTGGGCCGAGGTGCTGCAGTCCGAGGTGCCCGGCGCCCGGGGGCGGTCGCACGTCACCATCGCCGGCGCGGGCCACTTCGTGCAGGAGGACCGCGGCGCCGAGCTGGCCGACGTGGTGGTGCAGCTGATCGGGGCCACTCCTCCGCGCTGAGAGGAGTCCGACGGGTCAGCTGGTGGGCGTCGCCTTCTCGGGCGCCGGCGCGGCCCCGATCGCGTCGGGCTCCGGCGCGCCGGTCCCCAGCTGCGCCTTCAGCGCCGCCAGCTCGCTGTCGACCTGCGAGTCCTTGCCGACCTGATCGAGCTCCTTCTGAATGTCGTCGGTGCCCCCACCGACGTCTTCGAGCACTCCGGACTCGAGCAGCTCGTCGAGGGCACCCGAGCGCGCCTGCATGGTGGAGATCTTGTCCTGGGCCCGCTGCAACGATGCGCCGGAGTCGTTGAACGACTTCGAAATTCCCGCCGTGCTCTCGTCGACCGAGGAGATGGCCTTCGCCGCGGTGTACTGGGCCTTGAGGGTCTCCTTCTGCGTGCGGAAATCGTTGACCCGCTTCTGCAGGACGTCGAGAGTCTTGGTCAGCTTCTGCTCTTCCTCGTCGAGTTGCTGGCGCTGCGGCTCCATTTGGTCGATCTGCTGCTGGGCCGCTGCCTTGCGCGAGAGCGCCTCCTTGGCCAGGTCCTCCCGGTTGGCCTGCAGCGCCTGCTTGGCCTGCTCCTGCAGGTGGTCGATGGTGTGCTGGAATTGCTGCTCCTGCAGCTCAATCTGCTTCTTGGACCCCGCGATGTCGACGAGCGCCCGGCGCACCTGGGTGATCTGCTCGAGCATCTTCTCGTAGGAGAGGTCCAGCATCTCGTCCGGCTTCTCGGCGGCGTCGAGCGCCTTGTTCGTCTTGGCCTGCACAATGTCGTGTGCCCGCTGGAAGATGCCCATCTGTCCCTCCCTGTGGGATCGGTCCGATCACCCAACCATAGAGCGATTCAATCGGCATGCGCCGCCGCGTGACGCCGCTCGATACCGAGCAGCTCCTCGACCACGGCGCTCTTGGCCTCGGTGTAGCACCGGCGGTCCAGCGGGAATCTCAGGGCCAGCTCGCGCTTCGCCGACTGGTAGCGCTGGCGCGCCCCCGGGTTGCGCTGGAGCAACTCCCGGAAGCGCAAGTAGTCGTCCCATTCCTGGCTGCCTTCGTGCACGACGTGGAGGTGCACCGTGCGGAACGAGCCTTGGCGGCGCACGAAGAGGAGCCCGCCGTCCTTCCCTTTGTCACCTTGGTAGGCGTAAGGGCCGCTCGCGCCCAGGCGGGCCACGACGTCGTCGGCCGGCGTGTCGTCGGGCACGGCTGCCGCCAGGTCGAGAATGGGCTTGGCCTCCAGGCCCGGCACCGATGTGCTCCCGATGTGCTCCACGGCGCGGGCCAGCCCTACCAGCAGCTCCTCGACGACATGGCACTCCGCTTCACCCAGCACGGTCCAGGTCGGGTTGGGCGAGGCCAGCCGTACCTCCGATTTCTCCAGCCCCAAATCCTCCCGCATCCGCCCTGCCGCCCCTTTGCTCGTCGTTCCCGTCCACCTGCCGAGGCGCCCGGGAGCGCGGCGACACGCCCCGGCCCCGCCCCGCGGCCCGGTCAGGATCCCGAGGCCGCGACGATGGGCCCGTTGAGGTGGGTGCCCGACATGTCCCCGTCGTCAGGGGCGTCGCCGAACGCCGACACGTGGCCGAGCGCGGTCGCCACCCAGTAGCCGCCGCCGTCGGAGGTGGCGAAGATGGCGTTGGCCGGATCGAGCCCGCCGGCCGAGCCGCTGGGCGGACTGCCCATCCCGGCCGCGTTCCCGAAGTTGAAGACCTGGCCGTCGCTGCCCAGGATCCAGTAGCCGCCGCCGTCGGGTGTGGCCACGGCCGAGGTGATCCCGCCGGCCTGGGATCCCGGTGCCCCGTAATTGACCGCATCGCCGAAGGGGTAGACGGAACCCGATGACGTGACGACCCAGTAGCCGTTCCCGGTGGCGTCCGGCATGACGGCTACCGCCGCGCCGTTGCAACCGCCGATCCCGGGGCACGATCCAGCGAACTTGGCGTCACCGAACGCGAACACGCCGCCATCGGAGGCGACCATGAAGTAGCCGCCGCCGTCAGAGGAAGGAACCATGCCCACAATGGGCGCATTGAGACTGTTCGGCAGGCCCGATCCGGCGGGATGCAGTCCGGCGCCGGGGATGGACCCGAAGAAGCCGGCGTCGCCAAAAGCGAAGATGCCGCCGCCGGAC
>DATNLP010000124.1:0-2676 GCA_035602795.1 Acidimicrobiales bacterium
CCCTCTAGCTCGATGATGAGGACCGACATGCCCGCCCCGGCCGCCATCCGGGCCAGGGCGGCCGACACCGTGGTCTTGCCGACGCCACCCTTGCCGGCGATGACGAGGACGTGGCTCTGTGCGCAGAAAGTCTCCACGTCCATGAAGGCCCGAGCGTAGTTGGCGGGCTCCCGCGGCCGATCGACGATCCGCCGTAAAGCCTGCTCACGACCCTTGAACGCGTGCATCACCGGCGATAGCTTGAGTCCACAGGGGGATCTGGGTTGCCCTATCGGGGGGTCGAATGCGCCAGGGATCAGAGATGTGGCAGTTGAAGGCAGCGTGCCGGGGGCCGCAGGCAGCGGTCTTCTTCCCGCCTTCACACGCTGAACGCAAGGAAGAAAAGGCCTCTCGGGAGATCCGGGCCAAAGCGATCTGTGAGGAATGCCGGGTGCGGGGCGAGTGCCTCGACTACGCCATCCGGATCCGCGAGCCGCACGGCATTTGGGGCGGGCTCAATGAGGTCGAGCGCAAGATGGTCCTCGACCGCCGCGCCAGCTGACCCGGCCCGCTGTGGCTCCGCCGGTCACCTGACCCCCTGTCGCGCCGCGCCGCGCCGCCGGGGCTCACGAGTTCGCCCCCGGTGTGATCTTGAGCGCCACATCGGCCGCCTGCACCCCGCGCGATCCGCACACCGCGGCGGGCGCCTGGCCGTCCACGGCGCAGATGGTCGCCGTGATCTCGTTGGCCGCCGACACCACGGCCTGGGTCAGCGGGCTGGTGGGCGACGTCAGGTCGCCGGCGATCTGGCTCTGTGTCAGGCCGCCGATGACCGACGGCGTGAAGCTCGCGCCCGAGATCACCCAGCGGTTCGACACGTCGACCAGCGGGAAGTCGTTCCTGCCGCCCCCGTACTGGCTGATGGCCGCGGACTCGCGCCCGTCCGGGGTCTCGAGGCCGAGATACCGCGCCCCCGTCGGGTTCAGTGCGCTGTAGCGCTCGACGGACTCGAGGATCACGTATTTGCTCGTGTAGTTGACCTTCCAGAACGTGAAAGTGGACAGGCCGGCGAAGGCCGTCGTGGAGCTCGACTGCATGAGCCCGAGCAGGTTGAAGGTCCCGAAGCGCGACAGGGCCAGGATCAAGGGCCAGCGCTGCACGGCCGCGTAGGGCGCGAACTCGGCCCCGTAGAAGAACAGAACGGGCTCGGCTGGCCCGCCGTTGAGCGTGGCCATCCACGGCTGCGAGCTGCCGGTCGCCTGCAGCGGGGTGACCGGGATGGCGGGTGAGGACACCCCGATCTGGTCGTAGACCGACGCCGGCACCCCGGCCAATGTGCTGATGAGCGACGACGGCGCCGCGTTGAAGGTCTCCACCGTCGAGGAGCTGGAGGGGCCGGCGTTGTCGCGCACGATGACCAGGGCGCCGAGCAGGCAGATGGCGACGATGATGAGGCCCAGGGCCAGGTAGCGGCGCGGGATCTGGCGCAGCACGGGCGCCGACGCGTGATCGTTGGCGGTCTGGCTCATGGGACAGGTCAGGGTAGCAAGGGGTCGCCCCCGTCCCGGGGGCGCCGCCCCTTCCTGCCGATAGCTTCTGTGGCGTGCCTCCATCGGCCCCGCCCCCGCCCGACCAGGTCGCCATCCGCCCCGCCGCCACCGTCATGCTGGTGCGCGACGCCGCGGCCGGCCACGACGCCGGCCGGCTCGAGGTCCTGATGGTGCGGCGCAATCTGCGCTCGGACTTCGTGGGCGGGGCCTACGTCTTCCCCGGCGGCGCCGTCGACCTGCTCGACGGGGGGCCCGAGGCCGAGGCGCTGTGCGCCGGGCGGAGCGACGCCAACGCCAGCGCCCTGCTCGGCCTCGAGTCGGGCGGCCTGGCCTACTGGGTCGCCGTGGTCCGCGAGACCTTCGAGGAGGCGGGCATCCTGCTGGCCCGGCGTCCCGGCGGCCCCGACCTGCTGGCCGGCGACCCCGAGGAGGAGGCCCGCCTGGCCGCCGCCCGGCGGGAAGTCAACGACGGGAGCGGGCGCTTCCTCGACCTCTGCCGGGACGAGCGGCTCCGACTCGCCGTGGGCGACATCCACTACTTCGCCCACTGGATCACGCCGCGGGGCGCGCCGCGCCGTTACGACACCCGCTTCTTCGTCGCACCGGCGCCGCCCGGCCAGATCGCCGCGCACGATGCTGGCGAGACCATCGCCGAGGTGTGGATCACGCCGCACGACGCGCTGGCCCGCCACCGCGCCGGCGAGATCGAAATCATCTTTCCGACCATCCGCAATCTCCAGGCCATCGGGCGCTTCGCCACCAGCAGCGAGTTGCTCGACGCCGCCGCGGCGGCGGCCAGCTCGGTGCCCGCCATTGAGCCCCGCGTCGTCCCCGACGGCAACGGCATGCGCATCGTGCTGCCGGGCGATCCCGCCTACGAGCGCGCCCCGGTGCCCGACCCCGACGACGGCGGCGCGCTGGGCGACTTCAACGAGGCCGTGCGCGCCGTCTCCATGCGCGCCAACGTCGAGGGACCCGAGGACGCCCCGGGGCCGCGGCCGAACGGATGAGCATCCCGGCCGTCCCCGACTTCGGCCTCGGCCCGGCGCCGGAGCCGGGCCGGGTCGACCAGGTGGCGCCGGGCGTGCGCCGGCTGACGGCCCCCAACCCGGGCCTCATGACCGGCCCGGGTACCAACACCTACCTG
>DATNLP010000140.1:0-9905 GCA_035602795.1 Acidimicrobiales bacterium
GACCCCGCGCTGCGTTCGCTCCCCTATTGGGAGAGCCTGGAGCCAGTGCTCCCGGCCGGCGAGGTCCCGCACGCCGGTGCGCCAGACCCTCGCCTCGAGCGCACCGAAATGGCCCTCTCCTTCCTGAATACGGCGTTGCCCTACTTCAACCGCATGCACGAGATGACGGTGGAGCATGCGCACGAGGAGATCCAGCTCTTGGCCATCGACTTCTCGACCATGCTCTTCGATACGACGGCCCCGATGACACTCTGGCGCGACGGCTACCTGGCCCGTGACCAGCGGCCCAGCTACGACTACCTGGTGCGGGTGCTCAAGGTGCTGCAGTGGTCGCGCGGCGGAACGCGCTGGGTGCTCAAGTCGCCGCAGCATCTCGAGCAGTTCCCGGTCCTGGTCGACACCTTCCCCGATGCCACCTTCGTCGTCACCCACCGCGACCCGGTGTCGGTGACGACTTCCATGCTCACGATGATCGCCTACACGGCCCGCCTGGCCCGCGATCGCGTCGACGTCGAGGGCATCGGGCGCTACTGGTCGGATCGCCTCGAGCGCATGCTGCGCAAGAGTGCGGCCGAGCACGACGCGTTGCCCGTCCAGCAGACGGTCGATGTGCACTTCGACGAGTTCATGGCCGACGACCTCGCCGTGGTCCAACGCGTCTACGAAGTGGCAGGGCAACCACTCGACGAGGCAGCGCGCTCGGCCATGGCCGCGTTCATGGCCGAGCATCCCAGAGGACGCTTTGGCACGGTCGAGTACGACCTCGCGCCGTTCGGGTTGGATCGTGCCGAGCGGCGCCGGGCGTTGTCCTTCTACACGGAGCGCTTCGGCGTGTCGGAGGAACCCTGATCTGACCCTGCGGCACCGGTCAGCGGATGGAGGAGCTTCGCACACGACCCCGGCGCCGAACGACGTGGACGGCGAGGTAGCCGGTCAGAGCCAGCGCGGACAGTGCGTGCCAGCTCATGAGGTTCTCCGGCAGTCCGAGCGCAGAGAGCGGGAGCTCGACCTTGTAGCCCTCCAGCCAGTCCACCAGGCCCGAGGCGAACACGTTGAGGGTGAGACCTGCCAGTACGAGGTCCGAGACCGCGAGCCGCCCTCTCGGTCGGACCCACACCTTGACGTGGGCGAGCCCGGCCAGCAGGCCCTGGATGGTGCGGCGGCGCTGGCCGACGTGCACCACGACCAATCCGACGAAGACGAGCCCGATCAGGATGTGCAGCGTCGTCCCGGTCGTGCCCACCAGGGCAGCCAGCGCCCCGACGAAGGTCGCGATGAGACAAAGGTGCACCAGCCAGCGCGCCTGGGCGCGCCGCGAGCGGGGACGTTGGTTCTCCGCTCGCGGCGTGGCCAACGAGAGCTCTGTCACGGTTACTCCATCGGCCGGGTGGAGATCCCCGTCGGGTCCCGTCCCGCCAACACCCAGCCGACGAGCAAGGCGACCGCCGGCATGGCGATCACGATGAGGAAAAGATTGCCCCAGGGGATGTGATCGATGATGTCCGAGAGGCCACCTTCCAGCGAATTCGAGTGGAACCATCCGGCCAGCCCGACGTAGGCGGCGACCGTCCCGAGCAGCGCGCCGAGGAAGGCCAGGCCGCCGGCGGTGACAGCGGTCAGCGTGCGTCGGGTGCGAGAGCTGGCGCCGGTTGCCGTGAGCGTTCGCAACTCGCTCGCCGTCTCACTCCGGATGAGGCCGATGCTCATGGCCAGGATGCCGAGGGCGAGCGCGATCCCGAACACGGTGGCCCAGTTCACGATCTCGGCCGAGGTCGGGTCGTCGTTCTTCGACTCGATACTCAAGTTGCCGGCGGCTGCCAGTGCCTGGGCGTTCATGAGCTGGGCGGAGGTGATCGGGCTGTTGGCTTGGAGGAGCCAGCCGTCGAGGCTGTTCTGGCTCACGAGGTGCAGCCGGCGCAACGCGCTCTCGGTGATCACCGTGTTGGGCACATCGGTGCCGGTGGGTAGCTGGCCCTCTTGTTGGATGACCGGGTGGGCGACACACGAGCCCGGTGAGCAGCTGTTCGTGTTTCCCGGACCAGGGCCGAATTGTTGGCCACCCGCGCCGGGGCCGACCAGCACGCCGCCCCCCTTCCCGCCACCACCTCCTTGGTAGGTCAGCTGCACGCCCGAGCCCGCGAGCCCGGGGCGCGAGCTGAGGATGTCGACGTTGGCCGGAATGGACGACGGGTTGATGCCGTAGGCCCGCAGCAGCGCCGGCATCGCCACGTAGATAGGTCCGTCCCACTGGCGCCCCGAGCCGCTGGGGTTCTGGAGCTGGACCGCGGGATTGACGAGCTCAATGGTGTCCGTGGCGCCGACAGAGGAGGCAACGGAGTGGACGCTCGCCGCCTGCGACTCGATGTCCTGCGGCGTCGGCGCGCTGGGATTGGGGCTGTTGCCGTTCTGTCCGTTCGGGCTGAACACCAACAGCTGGTTCGACGCCATGTTCGGGCCCACGTAATCGAAGACGTTGGAATAGCGGGCGACGGCGACGGCGCAGATGACCACCGCGATGAGCACGCCGACGCTGATGGCCGACAGGGCCGAGCCGGACCGGGCCCGATAGCGCGACAGGTCGCGCAGGGCCAGCCGGATGGCGATGGGCGACCTTCGTCCAACCCGGGCCAGGAGGGCGAGGAAGAACGGTGAGACGAGGATGATCCCCGTGATGAGCGCCACGAACCCCGGTATCAACCAGATCACGCCGCTGCCTTGGTGCCCAGCGCCCGAGAGGGAGAAGAAGACGAACCCGAGGACGAGCGCGATCACGCCGGGGACGAACGAGCGGTGGATCTGACGCGGCGGCGCGGGGCGCCCGGCCAGCGCGGCGACGACGGGCACCCGGGTGATGGCGCGGGCGGGATAGCCGGCGGCGAAGAAGGTGGCGACAACGGCGAGCACCATCGCCACCCCGATCACGGTCCACGGCAGGGCGAACATCGGGATGAGGTGGTGCGCGCTCTGCTCGTTGTGCGGGCGGTAGGCCAGCCAGGCCACCAGGCCCAACGCGAAGCCCAGGACGGCACCCACGAACCCGACGATGACGCCGTTGGCCTCCAGCACGAGCCGGACGTTGCGGTCCGTTGCGCCCATGGACTCGAGCATCCCGAGGGCGCGCATCCGGCGCTGCGCCAGCACCGTGAAGCCGCCGATCGACACCAGCGCGATTAGCAGCATGCCGACGGTGGCCAGCGCCAGCACGATGGTGGCGGGGTTGATCGGGTTGCTGTTGGCGACGGTGGCCGGCGTCGAGACGTTGGACCCGATGCGGCCGGGGTCCACGCCCGGTGCGTCGAAGAGGACGTCCACCTGCGTCGGGTTCGTCACCTGCCCCGGGGGGACCAGCGCGAACTCGTCGAGCAGGCTTTGGGGGTTCTGCACGATGCCGACAACCGTCTTGCCGCCCAGGGACCATTCGTCGCCGATACTGAGGTTGAGATCGGACGCCAGCCCAGGGGTCACCGCGATCTGGTTCGACCCGGTCGGATAGTGGCCCGAGAGCAACTGGAGCATCGGCCCGCCGTAGGGGCCGTTCGGGTCCTGGGACCGGAGTTGGTACGTCGCGGCGCTGCCCGGCACGTTGAGCGTTTCGTTCTCAATGACCTGGACGGGGCCGAAGCGGTGCTCCAGCGCGGCGATCTGGGCGTCCACCGAATGCAGATTGAAGTTGGGGACCTGCTTGGCGGAGGCCTGCTTGCCGGGGGTGTTCGTGTAGGTGGCCAGGTCGTCGGCCGTGCCGAACCCGGCGTTCGCCGGCGGCGGGGTGTTGACGGCGACGGCCGCGCCGACCACGACGGCGGCCACCGCGACGACGACCAGGAGCAGGATGAGCAGCTGCTGGCGCCACTCGCGCTTGAAGAGGCGCCAGGCCCAGCGGATCATGGCCCGGCGGGCCGGGACCCCGCCCGTGGTCGGTGCGGGGTTCGACTGGTCGACCGGGCGGTCGAGGACGCCGACGCTCATTGGTGCGGGACGTTGGCGAGGATCGCCTCGGGACTGTCGAGCGGGAGCGTCTGGTCGACGACTCTGCCGTCGCGCAGGAAGACCACGCGGTCGGCCCACGAGGCGAGCTGGGCGTCGTGGGTCACGACGATGGCGGCCAGGCCGCGGTGGCAGGCGGCGAGGATCAGGCGCATGACGGCCTCGGCGTTGGTGGAGTCGAGCGCGCCGGAGGGCTCGTCGGCCAGGAGCAGCTGCCGCCCCCCGACGACGGCACGGGCGATGGCGACCCGTTGGCGCTCGCCACCCGACAGCTGGTCGGGGTGGTGATCGGACCGCTCGGCCAGGCCCAGGTCCTCGAGGGACTCCATCGCCGCCGCCTGGGCCTTCCGGGCCGCGACACCGTCGAGCTCGAGGGGTAGGGACACGTTCTCCACCGCACTGAGCCCGGCCAGCAGGTTGTAGTCCTGGAACACGTAGCCAATGGACCGCCGGCGCAGGCGCGCCTTCCCGTTGCGTGACAGCGACGACAGGGGCTGGCCGCCGAGGTAGACCTCCCCGCTGGTGGGGTCTTCCAGGCTGCCGGCAATCGTCAACAGCGTGCTCTTACCCGAGCCGCTGGCGCCCATGACCGCCACCAGGGACCCGGCGTCGACCGAGAGGTCGATGCGCTGAAGGGCGCGCACCTCCGCCGCCCCCTCTCCGTAGATTTTGGAGATGTCTCGCAGTTCGAGGTAGCTCATGGCTTCACTCCCGCCTTGCGCCTGGCCTTGGGGAGGGGGAACGACTGGGGGGCCGGCGCGTCGCCCTCCACCGCCGCTCTCTTCAGACGGCCGTCGGCCGTGTCCAACCACCTGACAACGGAGTCGAGCCGGAACAGCTCGGCGTCGACCACGAGCGCGAACTGGATGTCGTAGCCGGCCTCGTCCTCCTTCAGCCGCGTCCACTGCTGCATCAGCTGGACGATGTAGCGGCGGTGCACCTGAATGACCTCGTGCACGTCGACGCCGGGCAGGTCGAGGGCGACCAGGACCTTGATCACCAGCTCGTCGCGCGGTGGCGAGGAGAAGTCGGGCGGGGTGCGCAGCCAGGTGGCCAGCTCCTCGGCGCCCTCTTGTGTGATGTGGAACCCCTTCTGGGGACCGTCCTCGGCGGCGTCGTCCGACTCCACCAGGCCGTCGCGTTCGAGGCGCTGCAGGGTGGTGTAGACCTGCCCCACGTTGAGGGGCCAGACCTCACCGGTCTTGGCCTCGAACTCCTGGCGCAGCTGCAGGCCGTACTTGGGCCCCTCGCTGAGCAGGGCCAACAGGGCATGGCGGATGCTCACGACGGTCTTTCCTTTCGAAGTAGCATACTCAGTATCCTACTCTGGGAACGACCGGCGTCAAGGGGGGTCAGCCGGTGGGCCGTCGAGGTGCGGTCGCCGCACCGATCAGGGCAGGGGCGACCCGGTCTCCAGCAGGGTCTTGAGACTCGACAGCACCGAGGGCCACCCGAGGGAGATGCTCTCGAGCACGACGCTGTCGGGGCCGAAGCCGTCGTGGACCACGGTGAGTTTGACCACGCCGTGGCCCACATCCTCGATGTCGAAGGCCACCTTGGAGCGGGGCTCGGCCCGCCAGAGGGCGGCGGCGTCCGGCGCCAGGCCGACGGCGGCCGCCCACTCGGGCGTGAACGAATGCCACGTGTACGACAGCCGGTGCGGCGGATCGGACTCGAGGACGACCTGTGCGGGGTCGCGGACGGCGACGCCGACGTCCTCGTGGACCAGGGCCCATGTCGAGCCCTTCTTCCAGTCGGAGGGGAAGGTCTTCCCACCGGCCGTCCGGTGCCGCCAGAAGCGGCGGGTGTCGGCGCGGTCGGTCAGCGCCCGCCAGACCCGCTCGGGCGTCGCCCCGATGTAGGTCGTGTAGGAGAACGCGACGCTCATGAGGGAAGCGCCGAGCCGGTCTCGAGCAGGGTCTTGAGGCTGGCCAGGACGGCGGGCCAGCCGTTGGAGACGCCGTCGAGCACGGGGCTGCCGGGGGCGAAGCCGTCGTGGACGACGGTCAGCTTGACCACGCCGGGGCCCGCCTCCTCGAGGTCGAACGCCACCTTGGAGCGGGGCTCGGCCCGCCAGGCGGCCGCCTGCTCCTCGTCGATGCCGTGGTGGGTGGCCCACTCCGGGCTGAAGGTGTGCCAGGTGTAGGCCAGCCGGCGGTAGGGGTCGGACTCGAGCACGACCTGCTCGGGATGGCTGATGACGAGGCCGGACTCCTCGTAGGTGACGTCGTAGGTGGAGCCCTTCTGCCAGTCGGTGGCGAAGCGCACGCCGCCCGCCTTCGGGTGGCGCCAATAGGCCGCGGTGAAGCTCGGCTCGGTCAGGCCCTGCCAAACCCGCTCGGGCGTGGCATGGATGTAGGTGGTGTACACGAAGGTGTGCTCGTCGGTGTGTCCCATGGGGGTGGCCTCCAGTGCCGTCTTGAGATCGGACAGGGCCTCGGCCCGCGCCCGGTCGTAGTGGTGGATCCAACGGTCGGCGATGTCGGTGATGGGGGCGGCGTCGAGATAGTGGAGCTTCTCCCTCCCCCGCCGCAGCGTCGTGACCAGTCCCGCCGCCTCGAGGACGTCGAGGTGCTTGGTCACGGCCTGCCTGGTCATGCCCATGCCGGCGCTGAGCTCGCTCAGGGAGAGCCCATTGCGCTGGTTGAGCCGATCGAGCAGGCGGCGGCGTCCGGGGTCGCTCAGGGCCTTGAAGACCGCATCCATATCTCGCATCGTCTGGTCCGCTGTGGTCGTGGTTTGCTTGGGTCCTTCATGCAACCTGGTGGTTGCTCTATGTACTTAAGCAGCCATACGGTTGCATGTCAAGGGGATGCACGGTCCGGGGGATGGGGTGGGGTGAGTGTGGTCCGGCGGTGTTCGGTCCGGCCCCCGATGGGAGCCGGTGGGATGCGTCGGGGCGGCCTCGGCCGCTCCTACAGGGCCTCGAGGACCTCTTCGACCGAGCTGACGTTGAGGCCGGGCCCCGGCTCGACGGCCAGCCAGGTGACCACGCCGTCCTCGATGACGGCGGCGAAGCGTTGGATGCGCGAGCCGAGGCCGAACCCGCTGCCGTCCATGGTCAGACCCATGGCCTCGGCCAGCTCGCCGTTGCCGTCGGACAGCATGACGACGCTGTCGCCGACCTTCTGGTCCTCGCCCCAGGCCCCCATGACGAAGGGATCGTTCACCGAGACGCAGACGACACGGTCCGCACCCTTGGCGCGCAGCTCGTCGGCCCGCAGGACGAATCCGGGCAGGTGGTGGTCCGAGCAGGTCGGCGTGAAGGCACCGGGCACGCCGAAGAGCACGACCTTGCCCCGCCCCAGCACCTCGGCCGAGGTCGTGGCCTCCGGGCCCTTGTCACCGAACGTCCACACCTTCACGTCGGGCACTTTGTCGCCCACTGCAATCGCCATGTGCTCTCTCCTCTCCTCGGCCTCGCCGTCCTGGTCCTGGTCACGGTGCGCCGGGAACCAGGTCCGGGGCACGTGGGGAGGCGGGGCCCAGGTTGCCATACACCCGCCTGCCACCCTCAATCGGTCATGGAGTTGTAACCTGCCGCCGTCGCCGACAACGGCGTCGTCGTTTTTCCGTAATCGAGGGGTTCGAGACCTTTGGGGGGTTGCGATGTCACACGAATTTGACCGCCGGGCGTTCCTAGCCGGCGGCCTGGCCCTGGGAGCCGGAGCTGTCCTCGCCGGCACTCTCGGCGACGCCGGCGTGGCCGGAGCCAGCATGACCAACGGTCCCGGCCGCAACGGCATCAGCACCGCCAAGCCGAAGATGGGCGGCTCGGTGACCTTCGGCATCGACACCGAGGAGAGCGGCTTCGACCCCTCCACCGCCCGCTGGGACGAGGGCGGATTCCTCTACGGGCGCACCGTCTTCGACCCGCTGGCCATCGTGACGGCCACCGGCGAGGTCGAGCCCTACCTGGCCGAGTCCATCACGTCGAACGACGATTTCACGTCCTTCACCGTCACGCTGCGCCCGAACATCCTCTTCCACGACGGCACGCCGCTCGACGCCGCCGCGCTGCTCCTCAACATCGAGAACACGTCCAAAGGCGTCCTGACCGGGCCGGCCTTCGCCGACTTCAGCAGCGCAACGATCAGCGGGCCGCTCGCCGTCACGATCACCATGAAGAACCCCTGGGTGCCGTTCCCCTACTACCTGGCCGACGCCCAGACCGGCTACATCGCTGCGCCCTCGATGCTCAACAAACCCAACGGCGGTACGTCGAACCCGATCGGCACCGGACCGTTCGTCTTCCAGGACTGGGTCCCCAACAGCCATATGACCGCCACGCGGAACCCGCACTACTGGCGCAAGGGCTACCCCTACCTGGACTCCATCACCTACAAGCCGATCATCAACGACGAATCGCGCGCCGCTGCGCTCCAGACGGGCGAGGTCGACATGATCCACTCCAATTCGCCCGACAACCTGCTGGAATTCCGCGGCAACAAGAAGTACTCGTACTACGACAACAGCGGCCAGGTGTTGGGCCAGCCCACCGTGCAGTGCGTCATGCTCAACACGAATGCCGCACCGTTCAACAACAAGACGCTGCGGACGGCCATGGCGATGTGCGTCAATCAGGCCCAGTACGCCAAGGTGATCGACAAGGGCATCGACACCCCCATGCACGGGCTCTTCATTGAGGGGAGCCCCTACTACACAAAGACGGCGTACCCCGGTTACAACCCCTCCGGCGCCGCCAACTTGGTCAAGCAGGTCGTCAAGGACACGGGCCAGCAGGTCACCTTCAATCTCAACTCGACCAGCGATCCCGAGACGCTGGCGGCGGCCCAGTTCCTGCAGCAAGCCTTCCAGCAGGCGGGCATGCACGTGAACATCAACATCCTGGCTCAGGCGACCATCATCAACGACGCCCTGGCCGGCACCTACCAGGCCACGCTGTGGCGCCAGTTCGGCGCGACGGACCCCGACGAGAACTACGTGTGGTGGAGCACGACGACCGTGGGGCCGCCGCTGCCCTTGAACATGGCGCGCAACAACGACCCCAGAATTCAAACGGCGCTGACGGCGGGAAGGACCACGGGCAACAAGGAGGCCCGGGTCAAGGCCTACCAGGAGGTCAACCAGTATCTGGCGGAGGACATCCCCTACCTGTGGCTGGCGCGGGACACGTGGTGCGTCGTCGCCAGCCCGAACGTGCAGAACTTCGCCAACCCGACGACGCCGAAGGGGACCAAGGCCATCGCGTTCGACGAGGGCGTGCTCTGGCCGACACAGATCTGGATGTCCTAGCGGTCACGTCTCCTGTTCGGTCACGGGGTTGGCAGCCGGCGGCGGCGGGCCGGCGGGCCGGGCTGGCGGGCCTTCAGCGCATTTCGACGTCGTCGAGGTACTCGTCGCGCCAGTGGGTGTAGCGCTCTTCGGGGAGACGCAGGCAGTAGGTGGGCCGGAGGGCCTCGACGAAGCCGCGCTCGTGGCTGACGGCGACGATGGTGCCGGGCCAGGCCCCGAGCATGGCGCCGACGGCGGCGATCGACGGCGGGTCCAGGTTGTTGGTGGGCTCGTCGAGGAGCAGGAGGTTGGCCTCGCCGGCCGAGAGCATGGCCAGGCCGAGCTTGGCCCGCTCGCCACCTGAGAGGGTCGCCGGCATTTGGTCGGCCGCCTTCGAGGGCAGGCCGAAGGAGCCGAGGAGCGCCCGCCGCTCCCGCTCGGCCACGAGCACGGCGTCGCTGACGTTCCCGAGCGCGGTCAGGGTGGGGTCGATCTGTTCGTGCTCCTGGGCGAAGTAGCCCACGGTGACGTTGTGGCCGAGCTCGACCAGGCCGTTCGTGGGCTCCTGCACACCGGCCAGGCAGCGCAGGAGCGACGACTTGCCGGCGCCGTTGCGGCCGATGACGACGATGTGGTCACCGCGGCCGGCGTGGAACGTGACGTCGGTCAGCACCTCGTTGGTGCCG
>DATNLP010000152.1:0-8008 GCA_035602795.1 Acidimicrobiales bacterium
TGGCCGCCTCGGGAAACCCCCGGTCGGTTCTGCTGGCCATCCCTTCGCTGCTCGGCAAGGCAATGGTGATCGGGCTCATCTTCGCCGTGATCAACAACCTGTTCTCGAAACTGCGCTTGTTCAAGATCACCGAGTTCATCGCCGCCGCGTTCTTGCTGGCGGTCTTGGCCGTACTCGTCTTCCTCGCCGGAGGTGGCTGATGATGCCCGTTCCCTCGACCTACGCCGGCGGCGCCGACGTCGCGGCCATTGTGGTCCTCCTCACGGAGTTCGCCATGCTCCGAGCCCCGCTGTTGCGCTCCCAGGTCCGCCTCTATGCGTTCCAGTCCCTGGTCGTGACGGCACTGGCAGTCGACATCGCAGCCACCCGGCACATCAACGAGCTCTACGTGCTCGCCGTCCTCTCGTTCGCCCTCAAGGTGGTCCTCGTTCCCGGCCTGGTTCTCCGCCTGCTGCGGGACGCCGACGTCGACCTGGCGGGCAGTTCGGTGGTCGGCGTTGCGTCGATGATCCTCATCGCGATCGCCGTATCCGCCTTCGGGTTCTTCGCCGTCGGATCCCTCCACGTCCACTCCATCGCTCTGCCCACGACCGCACTCGCCATTGCGGCCGCAGTCGTCCTGGTGGCGTTCGTGCTCATCATCCTCCGATCGGACGTGGTCTCGCAGGCCATCGGCTTCTTCTCGCTCGAGAACGGGGTCTCGGTGGCCAGCCTGGTCGTGGCCGCCGGGCTCCCCCTCGTCGTCGAGGTGGCGTTCCTCTTCGACCTCCTGGTGGCGGTGGTGGTCTTCGGGGTGATCATGCGGGTGCACCACGGTCGGACCCAGACGCTCTCGACCGACGAGCTCGATCGGCTGAAGGGGTAGCCATGGCCGCCGTCCTCGTAGCCCTCATCACGGTGCCCTTCGTAGTGGCCGTCGTCACCTTCTTCGTCCCTCGCCGGGCCGCCTGGCTGCTCACCGTGGTCACGGGGGCGGTGACGTTCGGGCTCTCGGTGGCGCTGATCCCGACCGCCGCCTCGCATAGCCAGATCACCGCAGACAGCCTGCTACGCGTCGACGCCCTCTCGGTGGTCTTCTTGGTCGCCACCACCTTCCTCTATGGAGCGACCGCCATCTTCGCCGGCGGCTATCTGCACCTGGCCGACAGCGCGGCAGGAAGGCGCTATGGACGACGCTTCTACGCAGGGCTCAACCTCTTCTGCTGGTCGATGGTCGCCGCGCCCTTGGTCAACGGCCTCGCCCTGTTGTGGGTAGCCATCGAGATCACGACCGTCGTCTCGGCGTTGCTCGTCGCCATCGACGACACCGACGGCGCCACCGAGGCGAGCTGGAAGTACGTTTTGATTGCGTCACTCGGTCTTGGAATCGCCCTACTAGCAACCATCATCATGTACTACGCGGGGACGACGGTCTTCGGCTCGGCGTACGACCTGTCCTATGTGAAATTGTTGGCCGGAGCGTCTCGGTTCCCACCAGACGTCGTTCGCCTGGCATTCGTGCTGGCGGTCCTCGGATTCGGCACCAAGATGGGCCTCGTACCCGTGCATACGTGGCTGCCCGACGCGCACTCGGAAGCGCCAACGCCCGTCTCGGCGCTGCTCTCAGGGGCCCTGTTGGCGACCAGCTTCTACGCCATCCTGCGTTACTTCCAGATCGCCGTGCGGACACTGGGTCCGACGTTCCCGCGGAATGTGCTGCTGATCTTCGGCCTGGCCTCACTGCTGCTCGCCGCGCTTTACCTGCTGAGCCAGCGTGACCTCAAACGACTTCTCGCTTACTCCAGTGTCGAGCACATGGGGATCCTGGCCATCGGGATGAGCTTCGGCGCGCCCATCGCCATCGTGGGGGTGCTCCTCCACGTGCTGGCTCACGCTGCGGCAAAAGGCACGGCCTTCTTTGGCGCCGGCTCGGTCGTGCGCAAGTTCGCCACCAAAGACATGACCAAGATCCGAGGAGGGGTCGGCGCGTTGCCATGGAGCGGTCCCATGCTGGTGGCGGCCGTCTTGGCCCTGTCCGCCATGCCTCCCTTCGGCATCTTCCGCAGCGAGTTCCTGATCGTGTCGGGTGGACTCTCCGATCCCCGAGACACCGTCGCGGCGGTCCTCGTCATCCTGGTCACCCTGGCGTTCTTTGGACTCTCGTGGTTCACCACCCAGACCATGCTCACCCCCGATGCGAGTACTGCTGAGGGTGCGTTGGTGTCCACGCCTCCTAAGGGCGAGGTCAGCAACTTGATCGTCGTGGCCATGGCACTGGGCCTGGTTGCTCTGGTGATCCTCGGTGTCCATCCACCCGCTCAGCTCAGCCACCTGCTCGACCATGCGGCCAACGAATTGGGTGTCCCACGGTGACTGCCGAGCACGACCTGGAGCTTGCGGACTCGGAAGCGGTCTTCCAGCGCGTCGCGGCACATGTCTCCGAAGGAGCCCGGTTCGCTGGGCTCTTCGCCGCGGCCCAGGACGGCGAGACCCGGCTGCGCTACGTCCTGGCCCAGGACGGATCCTTGCTGTGCGAGGACATCGTGCTGCCGCCCGACGCCAGCGGGTACATGACGGCCACGTCGGAGATCCCGGCGGCCGCATGGTACGAGCGCGAGATCCACGATCTCTTCGGACTGGTCGCGATAGACCATCCCCGCCTCGACCCGCTGGTCCTCCCGCTCCACCCAGGAGCACCCCGCCCGCGGCCGGGATCTTGGCAGCACGTCGGCCCGGTCGACCTCGATACTCGAGCCCTGCCAGTCCATCTCCAGGGCGAAGGCGTCTTCACCATTCCGTATGGCCCAGTGCGCTCGGGAGTCTTCGAGTCGATCGAGTACTTGGTCGAGACGCCTGGAGAGGACATTCCCCATCTGCGCACCCGGGTCTTTCACAAGCACCGTGGAGTCGAGATTCGTTTTGAGGCCATGAGCACCGACGACGGAGTTCTCATGGCCGAGCGAACCGAAGGCGTGGCATCGGTGGCTCATGCGATCGCCTACTGCCAGGCGATCGAGCGGATCGCCGAAGTCGAGGTGAGCGCCGAGGCTGGGGTGGTCCGCGTGATCCACGCCGAGCTCGAGCGGATCGCCAACCACTTGGACTCGACGATCCGCCACACCGAGGCCGCCGGACAGGTCGTCGCTTACGCCCGGCTGTCACTGCACAAAGAACGGGTCCAGCGACTGCGAGCGCGCCTTTGCGGAAGTCGCTTCGGTCGAGGCGTCGTCGTGCCCGGTGGGGTGAGCGGCCCCCCACGCCTTGGGTCGTCGGAAATCTTCGGGGCCATCGACGAGATCGAAGGGGCGGTGCGCGCCGACCTGCGCCTCTTGCTGAACACACCGTCGTTCGTCGACCGCCTCCGTGGAACGGGGGTCATTCCGCCCGCGGCGGCCCACTCGTTCGCCCTACTTGGGCCGCTGGCGCGTGCCTCCGGCCAGATGGAAGACGTCCGGTTCGCGCGTCCGTACGCCGCCTACGGCCAACTCGGCCACCAACTCCTCGACACCAAGGACGAGGGGGATGCGCTGACTCGCCAGCGGGTGCGCAACGAAGAGATTTACGGATCGTTCCACCTGATCCGCCAAGCGATCGATCGCTTGTCGGCTCATGGTGTGGTCTGGAGTCGAACGATCGGGCCCTGCAGCGGTGAGGCCATCGGGTGGGCCGAAGCCCCTCAGGGCGAAGTGCTCTACCTCGTCTCTGTCGACGGAGGCCGGTTGGTGCGGGTCAAGCCCCGGTCAGCCTCCTTCCACAACTTGGGCTTCTTCCACGCCGCCTTCCCGAAGGACATCCTCACCGATTTCGCCTTCATCGAGGCGAGCTTTGGCGTCTCGATTGCCGGAGTCGCGAGCTGATGCCCTGGATCCCACGGGGCCTGCGAGAGGGAATTGTCACCTCGCGCTACCCACGCCGTCCCGACGGCTACGGCGACGGGTTCTCGGGCACGCTCGTGGTGCGCTCGGCCCCTGCACCGGCCGGCAACCTGGACACGGCAATCGCCGGCTGCCCGACCGGTGCCATCACCCGCGGGGACGGCCGGGTCCGACTCGACCGGGGTCGCTGCATCCTCTGTGGGCGCTGCACGGTTGCCTGCCCCGAGGTGTTTCGCTTCGACCCGAGCGTCGAGGTGTCGACCACTAGCCGCCAGACCCTCTTCGTGCCCGAGGTCGACGAGGACGACCAGGCTCTGGAAGCGGCCAGGTCGGAGTTGCATCGCCGAGTACGTGCGCTGCGCCGGTCGATCCATGTCCGTCACCTCGATGCGGGCTCCGACGGTAGTGAGGAGTGGGAGGTGGCGGCGCTCACCAACCCCGTCTATGACGTGCAGCGACTTGGGATCTACTTCACGGCCAGCCCCAAGCACGCCGACGTGCTTCTGGTCACGGGTGTAGGGGCGGCCGGCATGCTCGATCCGCTACGCCACACCTATGAGGTCATGCCCCATCCCAAGGTGGTCATCGCGGCGGGCACCGACGCCATTAGCGGCGGGCTCATCGGGACGGGCTACGCCTCGCTCGGTGGAGTGAGCGACGTCGTACCAGTCGATGTCTTCGTCCCCGGCTCGCCGCCGACCCCCTTCGGCCTTCTCCACGGCATCCTGAGCGCGGTCGGCTTGCTCAGCCCAGCCGGTTCTAAAAGGTCCTTGGCCCTGGCGCGCCGAGACGCAGACGGGCCGGCCTCCCCGGAGGACCCACCGGTGGAGGCCGGCCCGTGAGCGCGGACCTAATGGCTGCCGGCTTGGCGTGCTTCGCCGCCGGGCTGGTCATCGACCTCGCCCTGGGCGTCCGAAGCGCACTGTGGCGACGTGCCCCCTATGTCTTGTCCCTGGCCGGGAGCGTGTGCCTGGTCATCCTCGGGGTTCGTGCCACGACCGGCGCACCGACAACGATTGACATCACAGAGGTCTTCGGGATCGGTCACAACGCGCTGCGGATCGACTCGCTGGCCGGACTGTTCCTGACGCTGCTCTTCGCCATCGCCGTCTGCGTCTCGGCGTGCTTCGTGTCGTGGGCCGGGTCGGCCGAACGAGACCATCGGCGAGGGACGGCTTCGGGCTATGTCCTCCTGCTGGGATCGGTCGCCGTGATTGTCTGTGCGGCGGACGCCTTCACGTTCCTCTTCGCCTGGGAGACGCTCACCGTCTCGTTCTACATGCTGACGTCGGTCACGCGAACCGAAGCGCGACAAGCTGGTGCGGCCTGGTCCACGGTCAGCATCGGCAAGGTCAGCGGAGCAGCGCTGCTCTTCGGGTTCTTGCTCATGGCCGGGCGCACCCACAGCCTGAGCATCGCCAGCTGGCACGCCATTGGCCCCGGCGCCGTCCACGACGTGGCCTGGACGCTGATCGTGGTGGGCTTCGGCGCCAAGGTGGGCGTGGTGCCGCTCCAGGTCTGGATCCCGGTCGGCTACCCCGCCGCGCCCGGGCCGGCCCGGGCCGCCATGGCCGGTATCGCGGCCAACGTCGGGGTCTACGGACTCTGGCGCTTCCTCGGCGTGCTGGGGCGTCCGCCGGTCTGGCTCGTGATTGCCGTGCTGCTGGTCGGTGGCATCACGGCACTCCTCGGTATCACCTTCGCCGGCGTCCAGGGCCGACTCGGTCGTGTGATCGCCTACTCGAGCGTCGAGAACGCCGGGCTGATCGTGACGGCCTATGGGGTCGCACTGACCGGATCGGTCGTGGAATCACAGGCCCTGGTCGCCATGGGCCTCCTGGCCGCCACCCTCCAGACGGTGGCCCACGCCATCGCCAAGTCGGCGCTCTTCGCCTCCCTGGCCAATGTCGAAGCGGTCACCGGTACCGACGAGCTCGACGCGCTGCGAGGCATCGGCCGACGGCTGCGTTGGAGCGGGGCGGCGTTCGGCGCTGGCGCGGTCACCCTGGCCGGCCTGCCCCCCACGATCGGATTCGTGTCTGAGTGGTTCATCCTGGAGGCGCTCATGCAGCAGTTCCGGGTGCCCGGGCTGGCCCTCAGGTTGGGCCTGGCGGCCGCCGGAGCCCTGGTTGCCCTGACGACCGGGCTGGCGGCTCTGGCCTTTCTACGTGTGCTCGGGCTCACGTTCTTGGGCCGACCCTCCAATCCGAGCGTGGAGGTCGCAACCGAGCCCGGCTCGCTGGGGAAGGCGGGCGTCATCGCTCTCGGCTTCTCGTGTCTTGGGCTCGCCGTTGTGAGCCCGTGGGAGATCCGCTACATCTCCCGGGGCCTCGCCCCCATCGTGCCCCGCCGCGCCACCATCGCCGCGCTGAAGTCCCCCTGGGTGCTCCAACCCACCTTTCACGAGTTCTCGATCCTCTCCCCGTCGTGGCTGTGGGTCGCCATGCCGACCGCCTTTGCCACGGTCTTCGTCGGCGCGATCGTGTTGTCGGGCGGACGCTACCTGCGCGTACGACGGGTGCCAGCCTGGCACTCGGCGACGTCCGGCGTCGCCGGCCCGTCGTCGTATACCGCGTTCGGCTTCGCCAACCCACTCCGCCACGTCTTGGGCAACGTCTTGGGGACGAGTCGCTCGACCACTCTGGTGGTGACCGAGTCGGCCGGGCCGCATCCACACCCAGTGGCGCACGTCGAGACACGGACCCGCGTCGTCGAACCCGTCGAGACCTATCTCTACCGCCCGATCCGGCGGGCCACGTTGGCCGTGGCGCGCGTGGCCAAGAAGCTCCAGTCCGGCCGACTCAACGCCTACGTGGCCTACATGCTCTTCGCGCTCTTGGTCGCGCTCGCCCTCACGGCCGCGCTCCGATGAAGGAGGTTCTCGATGACCCCAGAAACACCACCAGCGGGCGGAGGCGTGTTCCGTCGCGTCCTCGTCGGATACGACGGCTCGCCCGAGGCCCAGCACGCCTTACAAGTGGCGGCGGCGCTCGCCGCGGATCTACGAGGAGAGACGGACGTCCTGCTCGTCATCCGACCCGGAGCGCACGCCGAGACACCAGAGGAGCGTGACCGAGCCCTGCAGGCCGACCGCGACAATCTCTCGAAGGGCCTCAGCTCCATGCGGACCCTGAGCACGCATCCCTGGGACGTCTCGACGGAGGCTGTGTATGCGGACGATCCTGCGCAGGCAATCGCCTCGTACGCCGAGGCCCATGGTTTCGATCTGATCGTGGTGGGCGGCCACGGACGAGAGCAAATGACCCATCGGGGGATCGGTCGGTCGTTGGAGGCGCTGTTACGCCACCACCCGTGTCCGGTCCTGGTGGTGTGACCATGAGGGCCAAAGGTCTGCATGTAACGCCTACTCGGCTGAGGTCCCTCGGGATGACAGCAGGAGGCGCGGCGTGTTGATCGTCACCGACGGAGCGGTCGACATCCCCGAGGACCTGATGACCTCGAACCTCGTCGCGCAGGTCCCGGGCGAGATCTGGGGCACGGACGGGCCGCTGGAGGCCGACCGAGAGGCCTTCTGGGCGGGTCTGCGCCGAGGTGAGTACCCCTCGACCAGCCCGCCGACCGTCAGCGCGCTGATGTCCGCCTACCAACACCCCGACCTGGTCATCGCGCTGCATGTGTCGGGCCAGTTGAGCGCCACGGTGCACCGAGCCCACGAGGCTGCCGAACGCGTCGGCTCTGGCGTGCGTGTCATCGACACCGGCTCCCTCAGCGTCGGCGCCGGGTTGATCGTGTCAGAAGTACACCGAGTGGCGAGAGACGAGTCCGCGCCGTCACTGGTCGACCTGGCACTCTCGCTCCCGTCGCGGTTGCACACGTTCGCGTTGGTCCAAGACGTCGACGCGCTTCGGCGCAGTGACCGCTCGGGGCTCCTACCCAGCTCACACTTGGCCCGCAACCATCCGATGGTGCTCGCCATCCGCGGACGTGTCGTGCCCTTGGCACAACCCAGACAACGCAGCGGGGCCCTCATCGAACTAGCCCGACACCTGCGGCACCGGCCCGGTCCAAATCCTCGAGCCTGGGCTCTCGGGCACGGGAACGCGCACGACATCAGCTCGGTCGTGAGCGAGTTGAGCAAAGTGATGGAGGGGGATCCCGCCTTTGTGACCCACCTGGATCCCACCGTCGGGGTC
>DATNLP010000158.1:0-2254 GCA_035602795.1 Acidimicrobiales bacterium
AAGACCCGCGTCTCGAACCCGACCGGTGGCTCCAGCTCGGGCGCCACCTGGACCACCGCGTCGGCCGCCCGCGACAGCTGCTCCAGCTCTTCGGCGCAGCGCGGGCACCCCTCCACGTGGGACAGCACCCGCGCCCGGTCGCGCCCGGTCAGGACGCCCAGCGCCAGCTCTCCCAAATCGTCGGCGTACTCCTCGCATCCTCGTGTGCTCATGTCTTCGCTCATCGCTCGCCGCTCACCCCCTCTGCTTGTTCGATCGCCGCGCGCAGACTGATCAGGCCCGTCCTGATGCGCGTCTTGGCCGTGCCGAGGGGAATGCCCTCGGACTCGCTGATCTCGAGCGCCGTCCGGCCGTACACCGAGGCCAGCACCACGGCCCGGCGCTGCTCGTGCGGCAGCACCTCGAGCGCCCGTCGCACCGTCCGGCGCACGTCACCCCGGCTCGCCGCGTCCTCGGGCAGGTGCTCGGTGCCCTGCAGCGCCGACAGCGTGAAGTCGTCGGGGTCCGTCGGCGTCGCCCGGCGCAGGCGCAGCGCATCGATGGCCAGGTTGCGCGTGATGGTCAGCACCCACGAGGCCACCGACCCGCGTCGGGGGTCGAAGACCGGGGCGTGGCGCCAGGCCCGGACCATGGCCTCCTGGGCCACGTCCTCGGACACCCCGGCGTCGCTCGTCATGGAGTAGGCCAGGCCGAACACCCGCTTCTGGTAGCGGCGCACGAAGGTGACCGCGGCCGCCTGCTCCCCCACGGCCATGCCGGCCAGGAGGGCCTCGTCCGATACCTCGCCCGAATCCACGCGCAATTCTCCCATCCACAGGGGTACGGGCCAGGTCGCCGGCGGGATTTCCCCAGCTGAGGATCGTCGCCGGGCCCGGTACCGCTCCGGCGGGCCCCTAGCGCAACCCGGCGAAGAGGTCGTCCTCGGGCACCGGCGCGCCGGTGCTGTCGAGCACCCGCACGAAGCTCTCCGAGCCCATGATCTTCGAGAACATCTCGACGCCCATCTGCAGGAAGAAGATGTTGTCGCTCTGGCTGCCGTGCGCCTCGAGGGAGGCGAACTTGCGTGCCGCCACCGCGCTGACGTCGACCGTCGTCGTAATGAGCTCGTCGGGCGTGCCGAAGTCGGGGTTCTCCTGCACCTCAGGCCCCGGTCCCTCAATCCCGGCCTCGGCCAGCATCTCGCTGAAGCCACGCAGCCGCGAGCGTGCCAGAGCCGTGTAATAGAGCTTCACCGGAGCGCCCCACTGGGTCAGGGCGGCCCGGGTGACGCGGTTGGCCTGAATATGGTCGGGGTGCCCGTAGAAGCCGTTCTCGTCGTAGGTCACCACCACCTTCGGATCGTAGGCACGCAGGAGGGCGGCCAGCCGCTCCCCCGCCTCATCGACCGGCGTCTGCCAGAACGAGCCCGGCGCGTCGTTTTGCGGCCAGCCCGCCATGCCCGAGTCGTGGTACCCGAGCAGCTCCAGGTCCGACACGCCCAGCACCCGGCAGCTCGCCTCCAGCTCCCGGAGCCGCAGCGGCACCACCACGCTCTCGTCGTGGCCCGGGTCGCCCGGCTTCACACCCCCCGGCGCGTCGCCCAACTCGCCGTTGGTGCAGGTGACCAGCACCGTGCGCACGCCCTCGTCCGAGTAGCGGGCCAGGATCCCCCCGGTGGAGATCGCCTCGTCGTCGGGATGGGCGTGCACCGCCATGATGGTGAGGGGTCGTTCGGACATCGGCAGCAGCGTAAGGGAAGGCCGGGCCTGTTCAGCCGACGAGCAGGCGCAGGCCGTCCGCGAAGCCGGGCGACGCCAGCCGCCACGTGCGCCGCCGGAAGTCAGCCAGCCAGGTCCACTCGGCCGGTCCCCCGGGCGAGCGGCTCGCCAATTCCCCCTCGTTGGCGTAGGTCAGGTCGACGAACAGCGTCACCAGCTCGGGGTCCGGCCGCAGCTCGTCGCCGGTGAAGCGGTCGCGGAAGGTCAGGTCCCCCACGGCGCGCGCCTCGTCCTCGAGCTGGGGATAGAAGGCGTCACGGTCGCACGAGGCGTAGAAGTACACGAGCGCCTCGGCCTCCTCCCCGATGGCCGTCGCCAGCTGCGCCCGCTCGCTCACCGGCAGCAGGTACGGCTCGAAGCCGTCCGTCCCGTAGGTGGCGTGCCCGAGCGCAGCCAGCGCCAGCCGGTCCGACCCGCCCCACTCGCGCACCAGCGTCTCGGTGCCCACCAGGTGGGTGAGCAGGTCGCCGAAGAGGTGCGGCGTGCCCGCGGCGTCG
>DATNLP010000167.1:0-6668 GCA_035602795.1 Acidimicrobiales bacterium
AGACGCCGCAGGGCTGCTCGTCGACCACGGTGGGCTCGAACGCGCTCATGCCGCGGACGAAGAGGTAGAGCACGCCGCCGAAGTGCGTGTCGGGGTCATAGTCGGGCAGACGCCAGCGCAGGTAGCGGTGCAGGGCCACGCAGTAGAGCACCGCCTGGAGCGGGTAGTGGGCCGCCGCCATCTCCGCCTGGAGGGCGTCGGGGCGGTAGTGCCACGCGGTCAGTGTCTCCTCGGGCGGTCCCAGCTTGTTCGTCTTGTAGTCGGCCAGCACGAACCGGTTCCCGTCGATCCGGAAGACCAGGTCCAGACTCCCGGTGAGATAACCCCGCAGCGCGCCGGTCAGCGATTGATCACGCAGTCGCGGCGCGTACCTGGCCACCGGATCGTCCGCGCGCAGGTGCCGCTCGAGCAGGTCGGCCAGCGCGCCCACGTGCAGCGTCGACGCCGCGACCGGGGTATCGCCTCCCACCAGCGGAATCTCGAAGGTCAGCTCGTCGAGCCGGTCACGCCGGGCCACGTCGCGCAGCGCCCTGCCCTCGACGAGAGGTCCGAGCGAGCTGGTGATGGCTGCGCAGAGACCCGCCACCACCGACGCGGTGTCCCCCAGGCCGACGTTGCGCCAGGAGGCCTCCTTGGCGACGGCCTCCTCCACCGCTAACGCCAGATCGGGTGCGTCGAAATCGAGATGTTCGAACACGCCGTGGATCACCGTCCCGACCGCCGCACCGCCGGGCATGTCGGCCAGCCACAGCCCGACGTCGCGACCGACCTCGCCGAGCAGGGTCGGTGTGTCCGGCACGACGGGGATGGCCAGCACCTCCTCGTCGACCGTCATCGGCGTCTCGGGCTCGCTCCCGATCGGGGGCTGCTCGTGCGCGGACCGGGTGATGCTCGAGTACGACGCCCGGCGCCACTCGGTGTCCAAGATGCGATCGAAGCACGCCGCCTCGAGTTGGGGCGCGGCACCGTCTTCCACGTGCCAGTGCACGGCGGGCGTCGGGCCGACCCGCTCCACCGACACGCGGGGACCGAGCGCCCGCGCCGCCGCCTCTACGTCGGCGTCCGTACGGAGCTTGGCCCCGTAGGGGGGAACGAGACCGTCGGGTTCGCGGTCGAAGAGCAATCGGGCCAACGGGGAGTGTTGGCTGTCCGACGCGCCGGCCCACCACAGCACGGCCTGGTGCCGGGCCCGGGTCAGGGCGACGTAGCAGAGGCGCAGGTCCTCGCCCCGGCCTTCCTCGAGCTCAAACTTCTGGTGCTTGACGAAGCCCGGCCCTTCGTGGGCCACATCGATGGTGCGGCGCATGTCGTTGTGGGGATCGTGGAAGACGGGCACGTCACTCCGACGGGTCCAGCCGTCCCACATGAAGGGGCAGTAGACGACGGGGAATTCGAGGCCCTTGCTGCGATGGATCGTGATGACCTGCACCGCCTCGGCGTCGGACTCGAGTCGCCGCGCCCGCTCCTCGTTCTCGGTGTCGCGTGCCGCGTCGCGGATGCGCCGCCCCAGCCAGGTGGCCATCGCCGTCGGCCCAAGCCCCTCGGAGACTCCGGCCTCGTGCAGCAGCTGGGCGATGTGACGAAGGTCGGTCATGAACCGCTCGCCCAGAGGGCGCTCGAGCACGCGGCCGGGGACGCCCCGGGCGCTGCACACCGTCTCGTAGAGCGAGGCCACCCCCTGATCACGCAGCAGCGCCGCCCACTGGTGCAGCGACCAGTGGAGATCCTCCCATGCGGCCTCGCCGGCTCCCGCCACCTCTGCTGCGCTCCAGCCCACGAAGCAGGTCAACGCGACCAGCGAGGCCCGGTCCCGCGCCGTCGGACGCTCGAGCGCCTCGAGCAGGCGCAGCCACTCCTGGGCCGGCTCGGTGGCGAAGACCGACCCCGCCCCACCAATGACCGCCGGCACACCGACAGCCAACAAGGCATCGCGTACGAGCGTCGCGTGCGAATTGGCCCGCACCAGCACGGCGATGTCGCCGGCGTCGAGCGGGGCGCGGGACGCCTCGGTCCCGTCACGGCGGGCCGAAACGAGCTCGGGCCGAGCTTCGAGCAGTGCCACGACGTCGGCCGCCAGGTCCCGGGCAATGGCGCTGCGGGCGTCGCCCGCCCGGGGCTGCCGCCTCGACGGGGTCAGTGGGACGAGCCCGTCCTCGCCGTGCACCATGCGAAACCGCAAGGGCGCCGGCACGGGCGCACCCTCGAGGCGAGGATTCTGGTGGGCGTCGGCAGCTCGGATCCTGCGGTAGGTGATGTCCTCGTAGCCGAGCTGCGCGTCGGCGAACAACGCGTCGTAGGCCTCGAGTAGTCCTTGATCGCTGCGCCAGTTGACGTCCAGCGTCCACTCCGACTGCACCACCTTGTTCGCCATTAGGTACGCATGGACGTCCGCACCACGGAAGGCGTAGATGGCTTGCTTGGGATCTCCGATGAGCACCAGCGTCGCCCCGCCCAACCCGAAGGCTCGGTGCATGATCTCCCACTGCACCGGGTCGGTGTCCTGGAACTCGTCGACCAGGACGACGTCGTAGCGCTCGCGCAGGCGCGCGCACGCGACCGGTCCGCGGACGGGGTCGACCAGCGTGTCGCGCAGGCGCAGGAGCACGTCGTCGTACGTCAAGATCTTGAGCGTCTGTTTGCGCTCCTTCATTTCGTCGCGCACCGCCTTGGCGAAGCGACGGCGGATCGAGGGCTCGTCCTGGGCGTCCGAGAGCGGCGGAACGATGTCCGCGTCGGGGTGACTCAGGACGAACTTGGCGATCTCCATGGCCGCCTCCCGGGTGAACTTCAGCGGGTTGGGCCGGGTGGCGAACTTGCGTAGGTAGAGGTCGTCCACGACCTCCTCCATGAGGTCGCTCACGTCCTCGACCAGCGTCACCTCCCGGTCGACGTCACCCGCCGTACCCAGGCCGTAGAGCACCTGGAGGCAGAACCCGTGCGTCGTCTCGATGGTGGCGGCGTCGAAGTCGGCGATGGCCTTGCCCAGGCGGTCGCGGCGGGCCTCGATCTCCACCGTCGTTCCCTGTGCGAGCAGGGTGACGACCTCGTCGTCGGGGTGCGCACCGGGACCAGCGCCGCCCAGCACGTCGACCAGCCCTTCGAATGCACGCACCAGCCGTTCCCGGACCCGCTCGCGGAGCTCGCCGGTGGCCATACGGGTGAAGGTGATGACAAGGAGACGGTCGATGGGCAGGATCCCTTCGGCGACGTAGCGCGTCGTGAGAGCGGCGATCGTGAAGGTCTTGCCAGTCCCGGCGCTGGCCTGCAGCAGGGTCATGCCTGTGGGCAGCTCGCCGCAAACGTCGAAGGGCTTGGGTTCGGGCGGCACCGCCCTCGACTCCGTCACTGGTCCACCAGCTGCTCATGAGCCAGCAATCCGTCCCAGAGTCGACGGGCGTAGACGCCGAACCGCGTTGGCTCCGAGATCTGCCACGGTGATTCGTCCCGTCGCGGCGAGCCCGAGCACGAGAGGAGCTCGTCGAACGGCAACCCCGCGCCGAAGACCAGGGCATGCTCCGGTTCGTTGTCCTCCTTGGGTGATTTGTAGCCCGACGCCCACGCGCCAGACGCCTGTGAGGCGGGATCTTTCCCGCTCGCAATAGCCTCGGCCCAGGCCGCCGAGGTCCGGCAGTACAACGGCAACGGCTCGCGCATTCCGCGACCGAAGAGTTCCACCAGGTCGCCGAGATGCCGCAATGCGACGTCCCGCCGCGTCGCCGCGTCCGACCCGAGAGGGCCGAGACGCGCCACCGTGATGGTGGATCGGTCGGTTCGGCTCCGCCCGATCGTGCACGCTTCAAAGGGGCGATCCGGGAAGGTCGCTGACAAGGCCAGGAGGCGCAGCCAGGCGATCAGGCGGGGTGCGGGTCCGAGCCTCGAGTAGGTCACCGTCTGCACGACGTCCCCGCGCAATCCCGCCACCGTGCCGACGACACCCCCAACCCCGGCCAGCTCCACCGCGACGTCCAACGATGCCGCCGCCAGCGCGCTGGTGCCGACCCGGACCAGCTCGTCGAGCGGGTCGACGATCCCGGTCAACAGCGCCTCGGCCAGGCGCCCGGGCGGCAGGGCGCCCCGGGCCACCTCGGCAGTCACGCATTCCTCCTGGGTCGCCCCGGCGAGCCGCGCCTGGAGGACCCGATCGGCGATCTGCCATTCTTCGAGCTTGTTCAGCTCAATCGGGATGGCGTCCTCGAAGTCCCTCGTCTTGTCGCGCAGCGAGATACCCAGACGCTCACGCAAGAACGCGCGCACCGGGTGGCGCAGGAACCGTTCCAGCTGGTCCAGCCCAACGGACGTGGTGTCGTAATCGGGCAGCGGTTGGGTCAAGAAGTCCGGTGCGCGGTGCCGGGGCGCCAGGGCCGCCTGGGCCCCGGCCAGGTGCAGCCGGTCGAAGCTCCATGACGTATCGCCCACCAGCTCGCCCGGCTCAAAGTTGCGGGGATCGAACGGCTGCAGTGGATGGGCCACCACGATGGCGTCCCGAGCGCGGTGCCCGTCGAGGCCGCGCACGGTGTGGTCGACCACATCGAGCAGCTCGCCGACGGGCACAGCCGGGGGACGGTGGAGATTGGAACGCTCGTCGCGGCCCGAGTAGGTGATGACCAAGTGGTCGCGGGCCGCCAACAACGCGTCCAACAGCAATTGGCGATCCTCGCTGCGCGCGTCGCGGTCTCCCACCCGGGGCGCCCACGTCGTCAGGTCGTCGCCGTCCTTCTCGATGTGCCGAGGAAAGCTTCCGTCGTCCAACCCGAGCAGGCACACGACGCGGTGCGGGATCGAACGCATGGGGACGAGTGTGCAGACGGTCAGGTGCCCGGTGCGGAAGTTGGCGCGGGTCGGACGACCCTTGAGGCGATCGGCCAGGAGGGAGCGCACGTCGTCACAGCTGAGCTCCACGGCGCTGACCATCCCGTCGACCGTGGCCTCTTGCACGAGGCCGTCGAGCAGCGCGGTCAATTCTGCCCGCTGCCAGGCATCGCGCCGGGACGAGGCGCTGAGGGAGTCGGCGATCCAGGCCAGGGTCTCCGCCCAATCGCCGATGTTGCGGTCGCCGGTCAACCGGTCCAACACCCGCTCCAAGCGTTGGAGGAACTCGGCGAAGCGGCCGGTCAAGTCGATGTCGCCGTTGTCGACGTCGTCGAGCGGGAGTGCGCCACCGAAGAGACGCTGGCCTTCTTCGGCCATGGTGACACCGAGCAGGATGCGGTCCACGCCCGCCTCCCATGTGTTGGCCCCAATGTCTGACAGCTGGAACGACGCGCGGTGCTCGGCGTCGAAACCCCACCGCACGAAGGCGCCCTGGACCCACTCCTCGAGCCGGAACAGATCGTCGTCGCCGAAGCGAAACCGTCGCCGGACCGGGTCGCGGCCGGCCAGGTCGAGCACCTCGGTCGCCGTGATACGGGCGGTGGACAGCTCGAGCACCTCGGCCAGGACGCCCAGCACGGGGTTGGTCTGCCGCAGCGATCGGTCGGCCAAGCGAATCTCGAGGGAGCGGGTTGGATCCTCGGAGCCCCCGCCGTCGCCGCTCAGGTCGTGGCCCCCGAACGTGGCCTGAATGAGCGGAGCGAAGTGCTCGATGTCAGGGCACATCACGATGATGTCCCGGGGCTCGAGGGTCGGGTCGTCTTCGAGGAGATGGAGTATGGCGTCGCGCAACACCTCGACCTGGCGTCCGCGCCCGTGACAGGAATGGACGCGCACGCTGTCGTCGGCCTCATCGAGGAGAGGGCGGTGATCGACGCCGCTGGGGCCCACACCCGACGGCGCCCGGTCGAGACGGATGTCGTCCTGCAGGCGGCGGAGCAACGTCACCGTCCCTTCAACCTCGTTGCCACTCGAGCCATCTGCCGCGCCCGTACGGTCGTTCGCCGAGTCTTCATTCGCCGTCGCTCCACCGAGCACGAGCTGCATCTCCCGCGCGTCGCGTCCCCACGACGCCAGCAATGGGTTCCCCGGCGCCGAGGCCGTGGGGTCCTGGCTGCGCGGCAGGAACCGTGACGCGGGACCGACGTCACCCGACTCGGCCAGTCGCCCCCAGAGGGCCGGGGATGGGTGGAGGAGGAACAGATGCACCTCCCGACCCGCCGCCACCGCTTCGAGCACGTCGAGATAGCTGGCCGGCAGCCGGGTCAGGCCGAACAACGACAGGCGAGGAGGCAATTGCAGCAGTGCAGGGTCGTCCCGGAGACGAGCGCAGCTCTCGAGCAGGCGTTCCGCCGGGCTGGCGCTCCCGATACGAGCGCGCAGGAGGCGCCAGAGCTCGGCCTGCCAGGGGGATTCGCCGACCTCGTCATAGGCTCGTGCGGCGCCTTCGCCGGACCCGTTGCCCTCGCCGCCACCACCACCACCACCGGCGCCCCCGTCGGCACCGGCGCCCCCGGCCACACCCGCCCACGCCTGCAACATGCCCGGCCGGTGGACGGCGTAGCGGTCGAACAGGTCGGCCACGTGACGGATACTCGAGAAGCGCTTCGACCCCTGCACGGTCACAGAGTTCTCGATGTGCTGGGCCAGCGGTGCCAGCCACGGGTCGGCGAAGTGCTCGGCGACGACCTCCATCAACGGCCACACCGCCCGCTCCGGGAGCCACGGGTCCGCCTTGGGGTCGGTACCCGAGGCGAGCGCCAAGGCCTCCGAGATCAACGATCCGGGAAACGGGAAGG
>DATNLP010000171.1:0-7230 GCA_035602795.1 Acidimicrobiales bacterium
CCGGCTCGCTGCGGCTGAACGGGCCGATCGTGGCCATGGCGTCGGCGCCCGGCGGCGCGGGCTACTGGCTGGCCGCCGCCGACGGGGGCGTGTTCACCTACGGCAGCGCCGCCTACTCGGGCTCGCTCGGCGGCACGACGCTCCCGGCGCCCGTGGTGGACCTGGCGGCCACGCCGGACGGCACGGGCTACTGGCTCGTCGTCGGCTCGGAGCCGCTGGCCGGCAAGGTGGTCGGGATCGACCCGGGCCACAACGGCCTCAACTACACGGCGTCGGGCATCATCAACCAGCCGGTGTTCAACGGCACCGGCTACGAGCCGTGCGACACCACCGGCACGGAGACGGCCAGCGGCTACACCGAGGCCCAGTACAACTTCAACGTGGCCACCAACTTGGCGGCGGATCTGCGGGCCGAGGGCGCCACCGTGGTGCTGACCCGGCCCAACAACGACGGCGTGGGGCCTTGTGTCACCACGCGGGCCGCCATCATCAACGACGCCCACGCCGACGTGGCCGTCGACATCCACGCCGACGGCGGGCCGGTGGACGGGCGCGGCTTCGCCGTGCTCGAGCCGGTGGCGGACGGGCCCAACAACGGCGTCATCGCGTCGTCCGCCGCGTTCGCCACGATCCTGCGCAACGCCTTCGAGGCGGCCACGCCCATGCCGGTGAGCACGTACGACGGCGTCGACGGCCTGCAGACGCGCAGCAACCTGGCCGGGCTGAACCTGACCACCGTGCCCAAGGTGCTGATCGAGTGCGGCAACATGCAGAACGCCACCGACGCCGCCATCTTGGAGACGCCGCAGTTCCAGCAGCAGGCGGCGGCGGCCATGGCGACGGCCATCACCGCGTTCCTCACCGGCAGCCCGACCTAGCGGCTAAGACCCGAACGCCACGACCTCGCCCCGCGCACCGAGGACGAGGCCCGGGGCCCAGGCCACCTCCCACCGGTTGCCTTCCGGGTCGGCCCAGTATCCCGAGCGCCCGCCCCAGGCCCGTTGCGTGGGCGGGCCCAGCGCGCCGGCGCCGGCCACCACCGCGGCGGCGTGGACGGCGTCGACCTCGTCGGGCGTGTCGACGTTGAGGGCCAGGGTGAAGCCCCCCGGTCCGCCGCCGGCCGCGCCGGCCTCGTCGTCCAGCGCTCCCTGTGGGTACAGGGCCAGGACCACCCCGCCCAGGACGAAGGCGCACCAGGCGTCGTCGCTGCCGGCGACCTCGGGCCAGCCGAGGCCCCGGTAGAAGCGGCGCAGCGCCGGGAGGTCCCGGGCGGCCAGGGTGACGACGGTCAGGCGGGCGGGGATCACGGGCGCAGGGTACGCCGGGGTCGTGACCGCGGACGGCCTCAGCCGCCGAGCGGGGCGCGCACCACGGTGGAGTACACGTGGCCCCGCGGCGAAGCCTCCGAGACCACCAGGTCGACAGCGGGCACCGGGAAGGCCGCCTCGAAGGGGAGGTTGGCCATGTCGCCCAGCGCGGCCACGCTGAGGCGCCGGCCCTTGGAGCGGGCCAGCGTCAGGTGGCCGTTGAAGGGCGGCTCGGCGTCGGGCTCGGGCACCAGGGGGACGGTGGCGGCGCGCACGGCGGCGGCCAGGCCGTCGAGCCCCGTGGCGGGCAGCTGCAGGACGCGGACGCCGGTGAACCAGCCGGTGCCCGGTCCCAGCCGGCACTCGAGGGGCCCGCCGAAGGCGGCGGCGGCGGTCGAGAGGGCCTGGCCGACGGGGTCGACCAGGGCCTCGTCCACCTCGCCCAGGAAGCGCAGGGTCACGTGCCAGCGCGTCGGGCCGACGAAGCGCAGCCCCTTGCTCCGGCCCAGCTCGAGCTCGAGCGCGCCCAGGCGCCGACGCGTGGCGTCGTCGGGCCAGGCGGCGACGAACAGGCGCACGGAGGACGGTCAGGCGGCGCCGTCGTCGAGGGAGGCCCGGGCGCTCCTCGACTCCTCGCCCAGCGCGGCGGCCGCCTTCTCGACGGCCCGGCGCGCCTTGAGGATGCGGCGCTCCATGGCCAGGGCCTCCCCGGTCTCCGCCGAGTCGGGGTCACCCGAGGTGGCGCGGCGTAGCGCGTCCATCGCCATGTCCGTCAGCTCGTCGACCATCCCCTCGAGCCGCTCGGCCATGGACTCCATGGCGTCGGTCGGCCCGCTCACTTGGGGAGCGGCGTGTGCTGCACCTCGTAGGCGCCGTCGGCATAGGCCGCCCGCATCACCTTCTTGTCGAACTTGCCGACGCTCGTCTTCGGCACCTCGACGACGAAGGTCCACTGGTCGGGCAGCCACCAGCGCGGCACCCGGTCGCTGAGGAAGGCCACCAGGTCCGCCGGTGTCGGGTGGCGGTCCGGCTTGGGCACCACCACCACCAGGGGCCGCTCCGACCACTTCGGGTCGGGCACGGCGATGACGGCGGCCTCGAACACGTCGGGGTGCGCCATCACTGCGTTCTCGAGCTCGACCGAGGAGATCCACTCGCCGCCCGACTTGATGACGTCTTTGGTGCGGTCGGAGATGGTCAGGTAGCCCTGGGTGTCCTGGGTGCCGACGTCGCCCGTGCGCAGCCAGCCGTCGTGGAACTTCGCCGGGTCCTCGTCCTTGTAGTACGAGCCGGTGATCCAGGGGCCGCGGATCTCGAACTCGCCCACCGACTGCCCGTCGTTGGGCAGCACGGTGCCGTCCTCGGCCACCACGCGCACCTCGACGCCGCCGACCACCCGGCCGGCCTTGATCTTGTAGTACATGTCGTCGTGGCCGCCCTGCTTGCGGGCCGGCGGCAGGCCGAAGGCGGCCAGCGGGCTGGTCTCGGTCATGCCCCAACCCTGGATGATGGTGGCGCCGAAGCGCTCCTCGAAAGCCCGGATGAGCGACTCGGGCACGGCGGCCCCGCCGGCGGTGATGCCGCGGATGGTCGAGAAGTCGATCTTCGTGTCGAGCGCCAGCAGGCCGTTCCAGATGGTCGGCACGCCACAGGCGAGCGTCGGGTGGAACTCGTTGATCACGTCCGCAAGTTGCTGTCCCATGAGGAACATCTGGGGCATGATCATGTCGGTGCCGGCCATGAAGGCGGCGTAGGGCGTGCCCCAGGCGTTGGCGTGGAACATGGGCACAATGATGAGGATGCGGTCGGTCTCCGTCATCCCCACCGACGACGCCGACTGCTCGGCCATCGTGTGCAGCCAGGTGGAGCGGTGCGAGTACACGACGCCCTTGGGGTTGCCGGTGGTGCCGCTCGTGTAGCACATGGCCGCGGCGGAACGCTCGTCGAGCACGGGCCACTCGAAGCCGGGCTCCTCGGCGGCCAGTAACTGCTCGTAGGAGAGCGTCTCGCCGAGCGGCGAGGGGTCCCCCTCCCCCGCCACGATGATCGTCTCGACGGTCTTGAGGTCGTCCTTGATGGCGGCCAGGAGCGGGATGAGCGAAGCGTCCACAATGATGAACCGGTCTTCGGCGTGGTTGATGACGTACGTCAGCTGCTCCGTCGGTAGCCGGATGTTGAGGGTGTGCAGGACGGCGCCCATGGAGGGGATGGCCAGGTAGGCCTCGAGGTGGCCCTGGTTGTTCCAGCAGAAGGTCCCGACGCGGTCGCCCTCCTGGATGCCGAGGCGGGTCAGGGCGGCGGCCAGCTTCTCGGCCCGCTCCGCCACCTCGGTGAAGGCGGCGGAGCGGTGACCCCCGGCCTCGACCGTGATGACGGAGCTGTCGCCGTGCACCTGCTGGCCGTGACGGAGGATGTCGCTGATCAGGAGCGGGTGGTCCTGCATAGTGCTCTTCATGGACCAAGTATGACCAGCGCGCCCCGGACGTGCCTACGGGTGCGGCGGGCGCCGCGTCCGCGTCCTGGCGTATGACGAACCCCAGTAGCCAAAAGCGGTGGGCGATGTGATAATCGAATGGTGCCGGTGGAGGGCCACCTATACGGGGAACGAGTTTGGTTCTACGACGCGCGGGGCCAAGTCCGCAGAATGGGTGTCTCGACGCACCCGGCAGATTCCACCGTTGTCATTTCGCTGTGGCAGGGCGACGTCTGCACCGGCACCTTCCGGATGCCCGCCATGGATGCGGCACGGCTCATCTCGACTCTGGCCTACGGAATGACCGAGGCGATCCCGGGTCAGCGGCCCGATTCGGGAGTAGGTCCGAGCCGACTGGGCCAGCTCTGGTCAAGGTTCCTCCGTCGCGTGTTGGTCCGACCACCGGGATCGACCGAGACGCATCTACGGCTGCTCGAGTAGGGCCGCTCCGGTCCGGAACTCGTCGTCCAGGACCGACCCAGAACGGTCCCCGGCTGGTTGGCGCATGTCGTGCGCCTGGACCGGCCCGTTGGCTGGCGGTCATCTCGAGGACCGGGCTCAGAGCAGAAGTCGCGCCCAGGTAGCAGCGAGCCAGCGCTCATGACGATCGACCGACCACCCGCGCCCGGCGGTCATCAACACGTACAGCTCCGAGCTGTTGGTCGCCCACAGGACATCGGCGGCCTCCGAGATGGTCAGCGTCATCCACCGTCGATGGACGGGGTTACAGGTCTCACCTCCCGCCACATCAGCCACATAGTCGGTCCGCCGTTCGAGAGCTGTTTCGTGTCGAGGACCTCGAATCCATGCCGACGGTAGAACGGGACGTTGCTCTCCCGCTGGGTCTCAAGGTAGGCGGGAAGACCATCGGCGTCGCAATGGCCCAAGACCGGGGCCAGGACTGCCGAGGCGATTCCGCGCCTCTGCCAATCGGGATGTGTGCCCAGAACTCCGAGGTACCAGTGGGGCTCGGATGGGTGCACTTCTGCCATCTCGGTCAGAGCGCCCAGGGCACGATCGACGAGCTCACCCGCCGCCTCGGCGAATGGTCCGGCCATCATCCCGATCTGCTCCTCGGAGAAGGCCCAGGCTTCTGGAGGCGCCCACACCGCCGTACACACACCATCATCGGTCGTGTAGATGCTTTCGTGGATCATGGACGCGCGAATCATGAAGTCGAACAGCAGCGTGGCTCGTCGCTCAAAGCCGTCGGGAGGAAGCATCCACGTAATCAACGGGTCGTCCTCAAATGCCCGCATTTGGACATGGGCCAGTTGGGGAAGGTCGTTGAGCGTTGCCAGTCGGACCGTCGTCACCGGGTCAATCTATTCGACGCTGGGTCTGGAGTCGGCCCGCCTCATACGCCGATCGGTAGGACACATCGGCAACTCGGGGACGGCGGTGCTTCATCGAGCACACGCCCACGCCACCATCAGTGGAAACTCCGCTCGCCACAGCACGTCGCCGTGCGACGCGACCCTCTCGCTCATCATGACATCCGCGCCTGCATCGCGCAGCGCAACCGCCCACCGGGTCGCGTTGTCGAGAAAGAACGGCTCGAGAGTGCCGGCGAAGAGGTACACCCGCGGAAGAGAACTTGGCATCACGCGAGGCGGTTTGTAACCCCCGCCCGGCGAGCCGGAGACGATCGCACCGTAGACGTCCGGATGCCGAAGCCCAAGAGCGAGCGCGAGCTCTCCACCCGCCGAGTAACCGAACACCGCGGTGCGCTCAGCGGGCAGCGCGACTCCGAAACGCGACCGTGCCCATAGGCGAACGTCCTCGACGAAGAACTTCTCGTGTGCCGCGAAGCGTTTCGCGTCAAACCCCGGTGAGTACTCATGGAGCCGTGACATCTCTTCGGCCAGCCCGTGCACACCGACGATCATCGTGGACGGTGCGTCGGCCACTTCTAGGAATCCAGCCCACTGAGAGGTCCCTTGACCGTCACCGGCGAACACCACCACCTCCGGCGGATTCGACGGGACGTATACCGTGACCTGCCGACCACCGTCGAAGTCGAGCGTCTCGGTGACCAGCTCTCCCGTCATGAGGTCTGCCCTCGGCGATTCCGGCGGTGCTTGAAGACCATCTGCGCCGCCGGCCGTTGGGTCATCCATTGTCTGACTCCTTTCTTCGAGAGTCGGTGCCTGGATCGCTCGCGGTCGCTCAGGAGATTGTCGCCTGGTTTGACACTCGACCCACGTGATATGGCTGGAACTGAGACGGCCCGACCTGCCGGCAATGCCCCCGTTCATTGATACTTCTCTCGAGGATCGACCGCTTCACTGCTGGTCCTCAATAGCTTCGGGAGTGCTGGCAGGTTCGGTCTGACCTGGAGTCCCGTGACGTTGCAAAACGTCGGCCGAGCTTTCCAGCGGCACACTGAAAGCGGCACGTCCCGTCTCCGAGTTGGGGTGATTGGTCCAGGTTGCCAGAACAACCCAGAACGCCCGTCGCTTCGATCCGGAACGGCCCTGCGGTCGGGATAACCATGGAGTGATGTCCTGGCTCGACCACTTCTGGCCGGCCGTGTTCGTCGGCGGGAGGATAGCGGCCGCCGCGCGTTGACGCGCCCGTCCGGCGCCTATCTGAGTCGTTACTCGTACGTGTCGGTGAATATGCTGCCGGTCGGGTCGAGTGGGCCGGGGACGGCTATCGGAGTCGAGCCGTTGAGCATTTCGATGGCGGCGTTCGACCAGGTGGAAATGGACCCTGGGATGCCGTTCTCCGTCGCAGCGGCGTTCGTGAATGTGACGGTCCCGAAGTTGGCGAGCGTGGCGAGCGAGCAGGAGAGGGCGTTGCAGATATCAGGGCGCTCGACGATCCACTCAGCGGAAGACTGCGCGGCACCGGAGAAAACGATGTTCGTCGAGAAGCTCCAGCTGTGGAGCTGAGATGCGCTGCCGGAGTCCGAGATCGCGAGCGTCCAAGTTGCGCCTACGACGCTCACCGATGCGCTGATCGCGTCACCCGGGAAGACGGGGTAGGAGCTCGGTGAGAGCTCGACCTCGTTCCCGCTGTTCACGGCGGAATCGCCGTACATCTCATACCAGGCGTCGTACGACCCAGATCCAGCGCCGCAGTCCGCCTCGGTACCATCCTGCTCAACAGTCGAGCTCGTGGCACCGTCGATCCCGATCCAATGGGCCGAATAACTGTTCCCTGAGGAGCAGGAAACGGTCGGGACCGTCCAACTTCCGCTGACAGCGCTGAACCCGGAGCCCGTGTCGGCGTAGCCGGACCAATTCGAAGACTGCGCGGGCGCGGCTGTGACGGTCACGGTCGCCGCATTGGTCGTCGCGCTGCCCGAGGAGTTGGTGAAGACCGCTTCGTACTCGTACCCGTTCTCACTGGGGGGGATCGTCGTGGTGAACGAGTAGGTCGTCGAGGTTGCTCCGGAGATGTTGGACCATGATGTGCCGCCGTCGGCGGAGAACTGCCATTGGA
>DATNLP010000178.1:0-4916 GCA_035602795.1 Acidimicrobiales bacterium
GGGCGGGCGCCGGCGCCGGCGCCGGCGCGGCGCCCGGGCTGGACGACGTGGCCGCCGGGCCGGTGCTGCCCGGCCCGCCGGGCGAAATTCCGTCCAGCGCCGCGATCAGCTGCGCCCCGTCGCTCTCCATGCCCAGGGCCCAGATGCCCACGCCACGCGCGCCGAAGTAGGCGGCCATCAGGTCCGCCTCGTACAGCCCGTACTCGCCTTCGTAGTACGACTCGTGCCACTGGTTGCCTACCTGGTAGCTCGTCCATTCCGTCCCGGTGACCGGGTCCCAGTACTCCGGACCGTTGCCCTGGGCCTGCGACTCCGCGATGTCGTTGGCCCCGCCGGTCGCGTTGGCCGCCATGGTGCCGTTGTTGGTCGGCCAGTCGATGCCGAAGAAGGGCAGGCCGAGGATGACCTTGGAGGCCGGGACGACGGAGGTGTACTGCTTGAGGGTGGTGAGGCTGCTGAAGGCGCCGCTGGTGAGCGGCGACGCTCCGGAAGGCGAGCCAGCCAGGTTGAGCTCGTAGTCCATGACGAAGAACGCATCCACGAACGGAGCCAGCGCCGGGATGTTGTAGAACCCGTCGGAATCGCCAGCCGACGAGGCGTAGGTGTCCATGGTGACCTGCCAGTGCGGGTCCGCGGCGCGCAGGGCGCCCGAGACCGCCTCAATGAGGCTGGTCAGGCCGACCTGGTCGCCGCTGCCGTCGCCCTCGAAGTCGAAGTTGACGCCATCGAGCGACTTCGCCTGCAACAACGGGATGAGCGCGGAGGACAGCGTGGTGGCTGCGGTGGGGGACGTGGTGAGCGTGTCGAGCGAGCCCTGGTCGAAGTCGTTGACCGTGAGCACGACCCGTTCGCCGGCCTCGTGGGCCCGGGTGATGAGGTCCGACAGGTCCTGGCTCTCGAAGCCGTCCCAGCCCGGCCCGTTCTCGTCGAGCGAACCGTTGGGGTTCACGCCGACGGCGAAGTAGTCCAGCGTGGACAGGCCGGTGAGGTCGAAGAGCGGCGACTGGGTCAGGGTCCAGTAGGGCGCGAAGGCAAAGTTCTCGCGGGCGGCCAGCGGCGGTTGGTCCGCCACCGACGCCGGTGCGGCCGCCGGGGCCGTGGTGGCCGCCGGGAGCTGGAGGTCCGACGTGGCACCGAGCTCCTCGACCGCGTTGCCGCCGGCGTCGGCCAGCAGAGCGTCGACGGCCGCGGACCTGTGATGGCCGTGTCGTGACGCCGCGGCGGAGCGGTGGTGGGGCACGGTCAGGGTCGTTCCCCCGGAACCGAGCAGGAAGCCTCCGCAGAGCATGAACAGGAAGAACGTTCCGGCCACGAACGCGGGCGCTGACCCCCGCACCCGGGCAACCGCGCTCGCCAGGCAGGCGGGCGCGGACCGTCGCGCCCGAGCAACCGCGCTCGCAGCGCCCCTCCCCACCCCCGACCGGTTCGCCCTCCTGACGAGGTGGGCCAGCTTCTCAGCCAGCACCATCCCCCCGGAAACACGGCACCCTCGGTGTTTCTCACGGTCCCCGGGCGAAGACGCATGGGATCGGCGTTGCAGCCCCAACCATCGGATATCGGCGTTGCAACCCCTTTCACCAGGGCACATAACGGCCGATGAAACCTGGGTATGAAACCAGGGGTGGAGGACTGCAGCGACGAGCGCACTCCAGGCAGACCGCGGAGCGCGTCCGACGACGGATGACCTGCCCGGCTCCCAGGTCGGCCCGGCCGCCGACCTGGCCCGTCGCTGGCTGGAGTCCGACACGCTGACCCCGGCCGAACGCGCCCAGGCCAGGCAACTCCACGAGCTGACGGCCGATCCGGGCTCGCTCGCCTTCGCCATGGCCTTCTGCGACCGCGTGCTGCGCCCCGAGTCGCCCGGCGTGGCCGCCCGCCAGCTGCGGCGACTGGTGGCGGCGGGGCAGCCCGGCTTCCTGTCCCCGACCGACCGCACCCTCCTGCGCTGGGGCGCCCGCCTCTCCTCGTCCCTCCCGGGTGCCGTCATGCCGCTGGCCCGCCGCCGCCTCCGGGCCCTGGTCGGGGACCTGCTGGCGGACGCCACCGACCCGGCCTTAGGCCGGCACCTGGCGAGCCTGCGCGCCGGGGGGTTCCGGGTCAACGTCAACCTGCTGGGCGAGGCCGTGCTCGGGCACACCGAGGCGGCGCGTCGGCGGGCCGACGTGCTCGCGCTCATGGCGCGCCCCGACGTCGACTACGTCTCGGTCAAGGTGTCGTCGGTCTGTGCGCAGCTCAACCTGTGGTCCTACGCGGACACGCTCTGGCGAACCAAGGAGTCCTTGCGCGACGTCCTCCGCGCCGCCCACACCACGCCGCCGGTCTTCGTCAATCTCGACATGGAGGAGTACAAGGACCTGGCGCTCACGCTCGATGCCTTCATCGGCCTGCTGGACGAGCCCGAGTTCGTGGGACTCGAGGCGGGGATTGTGCTGCAGGCCTACCTGCCCGAGTCGATGACGGCGTTGCAGCGCCTCTGTGCCTGGGCCGCCGACCGCCGTCGCCGCGGCGGTGCCCGGGTCAAGGTAGGCATCGTCAAGGGTGCCAACCTGGCCGCCGAGCGGGTCGAGGCGGCCGTCCGCGGGTGGCCACTGGCGCCCTACGGCGCCAAGGCCGGGACCGACGCCAACCACAAGGCCATGCTCGACTACGCGTTGCGGCCCGAGCACACCGACGCCGTTGCCGTCGGGATCGCCGGCCACAACGCCTTCGACCTGGCCTGGGCCCACCTGTTGGCCGAGGCGCGCGGCGTGAGCGAGGCGGTCACCTTCGAAATGCTCCAGGGCATGGCCCCGGCGCTCGCCCGGGCGGTCCTGGCCACGACCGGCCGGGTCCTGCTCTACACGCCCGTCGTCGCCCCGTCGGACTTCGACCACGCGTTGGCCTATCTGTTCCGGCGCCTCGAGGAGAACGCGGCGGGCGAAAACTTCCTCGGCGCGTACTGGCACATGGGCGACGGTGCCGTCTTCGAGCGCGAGCGCGCCCGCTTCGCCGCCGCCGTGGCCCGGCGCGACGAGCTGGGGAGCCGGTCCGGTCGTCACGGCGACGGCGCGACGCGGTGGGCCACGGGCCCGCCGGCTGGCTTCGTGACCGAGCCGGACACTGACCCGACCGACCGCCCGGCGCGCGACTCCCTGGTGCGTGCGCTCGGCCGCGCCGACCCCGTGCCGCTCACGCGCCCGCTCGACCAGGCGGGTGTCGACCGGGTGGTCGCGGCGGCGCAGGCCGGCGCGTCACGCTGGGCCCTGGTCCCCGCGCCCGAGCGGGCCGACCTGCTGGAGCGCTGCGCGGCCGAGCTGGCGGCGCGGCGCCCGCAGCTGGTCGCCCTCATGGCGGAGGCGGGCAAGACGCTGGCCGAGGCGGACACCGAGGTGTCCGAGGCGGTCGACTTCGCCCGCTATTACGCCGGCCTGGCCCGCCGGCTCGAGCGCCTCGACGGGGCCGTGGCCCGCCCCCTCGGCGTCGTGGCCGTCGCCGGGCCGTGGAACTTCCCGCTGGCCATCCCGATCGGCGGCGCGCTGGCCGCCCTGGCCGCCGGCAACGCCGCCATCGTGAAGCCCGCGCCCCAGACCCCGGCCGTCGCCTTCGCCGCCGTGGCCGCCTGCCGGACCGCCGGCATCCCGGCCGACGCGCTGCTCGGCGCCCTCTGCGCGGACGGTCCGGTGGGTTCCCACCTGATCGGGCACGGCGGGCTCGGCGCCGTTGTGCTCACCGGGTCCTTCGAGACGGCCGAGCTGTTCGCACGCCTGGCGCCGCGCACGCCCCTCTTCGCCGAGACCTCGGGCAAGAACGCCATGGTCGTCATGCCCGAGGCCGACATCGACCAGGCGGCGGCCGACCTGGCCCACTCGGCCTTCGGGCACGCCGGGCAGAAGTGCTCGGCCGCCTCGCTGGCCATCCTCGTCGGCGACGTCGCCCACTCGACGCGCTTCCGCCACCAGCTGGTCGACGCCGCCCGCTCCCTCCAGCTGGGCCCGGCGACGTCCGCCACCACCACCCTGGGACCCCTGGTCGAGCCGCCGGGCGAGAAGCTCCATCGCGCCCTGACGTCGCTCGAGGGCGCGCAACGCTGGCTGCTCGAGCCGCGGCCGGTCGGCCCCGAGCTCTGGTCACCCGGCATCCTCGACGGCGTGGCGCCAGGGGATTGGTTCGCCCGCACGGAGTGCTTCGGCCCGGTGCTCGGGCTCATGGCCGCCCGCGACCTCGACGAGGCGCTGGCCGTGCAGAACGCGCTGCCCTACGGCCTCACCGGTGGCATCTGGTCGCTCGACCCCGGCGACTGCGAACGCTGGGCCGATCGCGTCGAGGTGGGCAACGCCTACGTCAACCGCCCCATCACCGGGGCCATCGTGGGCCGGCAGCCCTTCGGGGGCTGGAAGCGCTCGGTGGTCGGCCCGGGCGCCAAGGCGGGTGGGCCCAACTACGTCCTGCAGCTGTGCCGGGTGGAGGACACCGCCCGGCCCGATCGGGGCACCGAACCGTCACCGGTGGTGCGGGCGCTGATGGCCGGGCTGGCCGGCGGCCTCAGCGGCTGCGACTACGCCGCGCTCGAGACGGCGGCTGGCGGCGACAGCTACTGGTGGATCACCGATTTGGCGCTCGACCACGATCCGGCCGGGCTCTACTGCGAGTCCAATGTCCTGCGGTACCGCCCCCTCCCCGGGCTGACCGTCCGGGTGGCGCCCGGCGCGGCGCCCTTCGACGTCGCCCGGGTACTGGTGGCCGTGGCCGGGGTCGGTGCCGCCGCGGTGGTCAGCCTGCATCCGGACGCCGCCGGTGCCGTCGAGCCGGCGACCGTGCGCCTCCTCCCCCGCTCCACGTCCGTCGTCGAGACGGCGGCCGATCTGACCGCTCGCGTGGCCGGGCTGCCGTCGGCCCGCGTCCGCCTCGTCGGCACCGAGCCCGAGCTGGGCCGGCTC
>DATNLP010000190.1:0-8651 GCA_035602795.1 Acidimicrobiales bacterium
AGCTCGTCGGGTGCTTGCCAGCACCGACAAGTTGGAGGGGCCATGACCCCGACCGGTGGATGCCCGGCCAGGAGGAGCGCGGCCTCAGTGACCGCGAAATTCAGTGAGCGTTAACCGCGACGTTCCGTGAGCGCCGCGACAGGACTCGAGTGTGTCATCGTCCGACACAGCATTCGCGTGCGAGCCCACCCCTCTTGACCCGACGGCTATCCATTGCGAACTTCGAGTTTGATGTCGCTCTGCGTGTCAGCGGGGAGAGCAGCCTTTTAGGAAGCCGCGCCCCCGGTCCACTACTCAGAGTGACTCTTAAGGTAGTATGTAAGTGTCATGACTGACGGTCGTCGGGCTCGAGCAGATCAGGTGGCGAGGCGGATCAACACCGCGGCCGAGTTGTTAGAGTCCGGTCTTGGCATGATTGACGCCACCTGGGATCTGGCCCGCCGTCACCGGCTGTCGGAACGCCAAGCCCGCCGCTATGTGGAGCGAGCCCGAGACCAAGGAACCATGGAGGTGCCGCGGGCCAAGATCGTCTTCACGGTGAAGGTCCGGGCCGGGCTGGCCCGGCGGGTTCGACGCTTGGCCAGGGCGACCGGGCAAAGCATCTCCGCGGTGGTAACCCAGGCGCTGAACGAGTTCTTGGAAGACCACGGCCAGGCCGGGGAAGGGCGTGGCTGAACGGCAAGTCAGCGTCGAGTTCCTCTTCGACCGAGCCGGCGGGCAGACCCTGGCCCAGGCTTATCCGATGCTGCTGCCCGAACGACGCTGCCGGGCCCGAAGCGTGCAGAGAAGGGATGGCCACAGAGCTCATCTCTCACCTCGACTCTCGGTCCGGAAGCTCTAGCCCGCCTCAAGCCAGCCCGATCGCCCGCACCGCGGTGTGGAGCCGAGCAGCGAACAATCCCGACGCCGCGTCTTCGAAGGCGACCGAGGATCGCAGCGGCGCTGACGCGGGCACACGGAAGACTTCAAACGATAGGGCGAAGGTGTCACATCACTGTCAGGTCTACGCCGGCGTCCACTTTCGTTACAGGTCGTTGGTCTCGGGCAGCGAGCCCGTCCCGGGGAGACCGAGATGAGCCAACGTTCCGGGTAGGTCGTTGGGGGAGTCCCCCCAGATAAAGTCATGGTGCCATTCGCGTTCGCTGATCCGCCAGCCTTCTGAGGTATTGATCCATCGATCTAGGTACCAACCGATGATCTCGAAGTGGTAAAGCTTACCGTCTTGACCTACCAACTCGTGCGGGCTGATCACCTTCGACTTGGTGTTGGCACTCGACCTATCCTCTGAAAAATCAATGAGAACATTTGTGAAAACGTGGCAGTAGTGGACGAACTTGTCAAGGCTCTCCTGGTAGTGCCGTTTCACCTCACTCCATCCGGCGACCGGACCGCCCGCCGTGTGTAGATCGAAGCGGGCGTCTTCTGTGAACACCGTGTCGAGAGCGTCGTAGTCCTTCCCGTCAATTGCGTGCACGTAGAGGTCGATTACGGCGTTAATGGCCAGCCGATCTGCCACCTCATCCGGTGAGTACTGATCTGTTGATATCACGCCAACACCCCTAATTGTCCCAGAATTTGACAGCCACGACATTTCCCCGCTGCCCATCCATCCTCCTGGTGGTACGAATCACCACGGAGTCGATTCGCGCCACTAATCAACTTACGCCTATCGATCTGCTAACCCGTGTTGACGTCGCAGCGGGCGACACAATAACAGACGTTGGTCCGCTGTCAAACAACTTCCTTAAGCCTTAGAATCACGCGGATTGTCACGCGGACTGGATCGATGACAGGGTTCGCGGGATACCTCATGGGTTTTCCTGTCAACACCGATGCGGGGGCTTCTTGGTTTGGAGCAACACTCCTACCAAGTCCTCATTGAGTCAAGATCCGATTTCTGCACCCCCGGCACGTGATTTCTGGCCGCTAACCAATGACGTTACCGCATAGGCTTTGCAGGGTCCGGTAGTGACCTCGCCGAAGAGCCGGCCTTCAGGGTGCAGAGCCGAACGCGCTGGCCATGAGTCGTACCCTTATGTCCTCCCGGACCCTATCGGACGTCAAGCCAGAAGCAGACGATAGACGACGTCGGAGGCCTGGCGCTTGAGCACTCGGAGTGCTTCCTTCTTCGTCTTGCCTTGGGCCACTCTTCGCTCAAAGTAGATCCGTCCTTCGGTGTTCAGATTACGGATCTGGTTCGGCCATGTCCAAGACGCGGTTGAGTCTGCGATTGCCGCATCGTGAGAACCGATGCACGACGCGGCCACCAAACGAAAGCTCGATCGGAGCCGTGCCGTTGTGGGAGGCATACGTGTCCGTGTTGGCGAAGCGAGGTATGCCCCCCCCGAGTACCCGATCAGTGCCGCCGCGTGTATGGGATCCACTCCAAGGACGGTGACCGTGGTCCCAGACGCCTTGAAGGCCATCCCAATGCGGCGGTGCGACTCCCTGGTTTGGGCATCATCGGCCTCGTGGCGGGGTCGATGGTTTTCGGCCTGGCCAGTGAGGAAGTCGCCGAACACGTACTCGCTGAGCTCGACCGTGGCGGGCTGCGATTCAGTGCACCCGTTCGCCACGGCCATACGCTCGACGCCTTCACCGAGGTGTTCGAGGTGCCCGCTGCCGACCGGCCAGAATGCGGGCGTGGTGCGCTTCAAGCACTGGCGTACAACCAGAATCACGTCGTCTTCGATAGCGGGTGATCCGTGTTGATCAAGCGCCGATCTTGCCCGCAGCCAAGCCGCCGATCGACCCCTCGACGGAACGGCCGACGCCGAGGGTGATGACCGGCAGGTGGCGGGCGACCTATAGTCTCGCCATGGCGCAACGTCAGCGAGCGAGAGCGACTCAGGTGGAGCGCTCGGGTCGGTCGGCCAAAGCGCTACTGGACGCAGCGTCGGAGCTAATTGTCGAGGGAGGGTTTGGATCGCTCACCTTCGCCTCGATCGGCGAGCGTGCCGGCTACAGCCGCGGCCTTGTCACCTCAAGGTTCGGCTCAAAGGACGGACTCGTGGAGGCGCTCATCGAGCGCGTCGTAAACACGTGGGGCCATCGCAACGTGATCCCCTACACGGAGGGTAAGAGTGGGCTCGCAGGGGTCACGATCATGCTGGAAGCCATCCGCCGGCAATCGGCCCGAGATTCACGCGGGCTGCGTGTGCTTTACGCCCTCATGTTCGAAGCAGTCGGTAGCGACGATGCGCTCCTGCGCGTGCGCATGGCGGATCTCAACGCCGAGATGCGCTGCGATTTCGCGAAGTTTATCGACCGCGGCCTAAGCGACGGATCGGTGTCGTCTGGCATCTCGCCCAACGCCGAAGCAGCCCTGATCATCGCCGCACTTCGTGGCATTGGCTACCAGTGGCTACTCGACCCGAATCGATTCAATCCGGTTTCCTCGCTGGCGTACCTCCGCGACGTCACGCTAGATCGCCTGGCGGCGCCGGGGCATCGTGACGATGCCGGCGACGCAGGCAGCGACGACGGTGCCGCCGCCGCGAAGGGCCGCCCCTCCAAGACGCCGAGTTGAATCGGCAAGCGCCTGCATCTCACGTTCATAAATGATGGTAAACCCATTCAGGTTCACCGCTCGCGGAGCGCGCGAACATCCACCACTGAGCCGGCGCGACGGGTAAACGTATAGCACGGTCATGGTCGAGCGGATCGCCGTTTCACATCCCAGCGGCACTTAATGGTCGAGCATCTGGCGACAAGAATCTTGCGGTCCGAGTCCATATAGTTGCTCGTAGTGGCGCGATCGAGGTGCTGGGAACTGGGCGAAACCTTGACGTGGCTGTGGGCAGCCTCGCATTCGCTACGGACACGTCGTTGGCACCTCCCGCGTCCAGGTAGACGGAGCGGCTCCTTGACGTAGCGCTCGGGCCCTCGGTTGGTCCGTTGGAGAAGGCCGAGTACGACCCGAGACGCCAACTTCGATCCGCACCAGACCGACGGCATCTATCCTCATCGTCTCGGGCTCGTGCAAGGTGATCCTCGATGGCTGCGTGCATCCGCTGTCGGCAACTCGAGTGCTCCTCCAGGCGCGTACGATCCACTTGGTCGCTCGTCGTCAGCGACCGCAGCGTTCGGCGTTGTTAGTGAGGATGAGCGAGTCGCCGAAGACGCTTCCCCAGTGCACCAGCTCCACACCGGCGATCTGGCGCTGTCCTGCCTCGCCTCGTAGCTGCTGGACCATCTCGACGATCTGGCCCCACCCCACGCTATGGCCGGCAGCGAGGATGCCACCGTTGGTATTGACGGGCAGCTCGCCGTCGAGCCACATCCGTTCAGCCGTCGCCCAGCTCGGTGCCTCGCCGGGCTCGCAGTAGCCGAATCGCTCCAGCGAATACCACACTGTCGATGAGAACGGATCGTAGGTGTAGAAACCGTCGATGTCCGATGGTGTCACTCCGCAGGCGGTGAAAGCGGCAATGTCGCGATCGCTGGGTTGAAAAGAGCTCGGCGGATCACCCAAGCCCGGCCTGCCGAAGTACACCTCCTCCGGGCCACCCTGGATGGTCTGCCCCGACAAGAAGTACACTTCCCGACCGCTGGCGGAGGACCGGTGAGCGCTCGTAACGAGCACGCACACACCACAATCGTGCACCGGCCCTGCAGACTCGTCGGTCGGATAGCAATCGGCTTCCTTAAGAGGCTCGAATGCCATCGGGGATGTCGCGTACTCGGCGAGCGACAGACCGTCGTGGCGGTAGGCGTGCGGGTTCAGCCCCGCGTAGCGGTGCGCCGACAGCACCACCTCGGCCAAGCGGTCCCTGTCGACTCCGTACATCTGCAGGTATCGGGTCAGGGCGTCGGCCGCTGGGCGCATGTACAGCTCGCGTCCGATGCCCTTGCGCTTGTCACCTTCACCCCGGTAGGGCAGCCCCTTGATGCCGCCCACGCACGCCACTGCGGTCGCGGCGCCGGAAGCCACGGCCATCGCTGCGATCCCTATGCAGCTACCAGTGAACCGGCCGTGTGTCCACGTCTGCATTACGAAGCCTGGCCGCAAGCCGAGCTCGCGACATGCGACGTCGTAATTCGCACCTACGGACGTGCCAAGGTTCCAGACGAAGCCGTCGACGTCTGCACGCCGTAATCCCGCGTCGCCCAGCGCTCCGTCGAGGGCCTCCTCCGCCAGGTCGATCGACGTGCGTTCAGGGAACTGACCGATGTCGGTGATTCGCGCAGCAGGAATCGACACGCTACCGCAAGGGAGGATTGCCAAGGTTCCGATCCTTTCGATCGCGCGCTGTATGCACGGCGCATCAGCGGTCCTGGAAGTTCAACTCGAGCCCCCTACCGGGCACCAGCGCTAGATCGGCCGCCCGGTGTGGAAAAGCGTGATGTACGATGCACGCGTGTATACGACCCAGAGCAAATGTTCCTGAGCTCCGCATCGGCGAGTGCCTCGGGCAGCGGGAAGTTCACCACCTCCTACGGTAGCGGGTAATGAGACGCTGTTCCCGCTCTCCTGCACCGTGTCGCCGCGCTAATCGCACGGAAGGCAGTCGACGGCGAGCAAGTCGAGTTCCTGCGCGCCAGGGTAGCCCGATAAATAGGGCGCCGGTTTAACTTGGCCGGTGCGAAACAAGAACCCTAGTAGAGACGTACAGAAATTGAAGTCTGTGAACGAGAAGCTGCCGTCGGCTTTGAAGACGAGGTCGTTGGGCAGCTCCAGATCGGTCCCCTTCGTACGACGCGGACAGCAGCTCGCCGTCGGCGGCCTCGAAATCGACACGCTGAACAAACGGAGGCCCGCCGTTGCTGCACGGTGGATACTGTGCCGGATCCACACTCAGCACAGTTTGGGCAATCGTCTATCTTGGAGGCGATTCGCTTACTGTCGGCAGTTCTAACGCGTGTCAGCCAGCCGGACACGGACTGGACCGCGAGCCAGGGAACCGTTTGAGAGGACGACCGGCGCGAGGCCTTCGGCGACGACCTCGGTCTCAAATATCTCAGGCATCCGGTCCGGATCGAACCTCCAGGCGAGTGCAACGTGACAGCCACTCTGCGTAGAAACTAGTTGATTGACAAACCACTCATCCCGGCATACGATCCTCGAGGTGTAGTTCGCCGCTTCTTCGATCCAACCTGGCGACGTCACGGCCCGGCGGATGACCTGACAGGTCGCGCCGTCGTAGTGGTTGCCCAACTGAGAGGAGCGAAGCATGGAGTGGTTCATTGATGCGGATGCGCATGTCACCGAGTCGGCCGACGTGTGGACTGATAGGTTGCCTTCTAAGTGGGCTGAGATCGCACCTCGCATGGTGCGTGACCCGGAGACTAGGGAAGACTTCTGGTACGTAGGCGGCCAAAGAACAAGCGCATCGGTTGGCGCTACCGCTGTGGGCGGCAGCGACGATTGGGTCTTCCCCGACCGCCCTCTGAACATCGACGAATGTCCACTAGCTTCATGGAACGCCAAGGCACGTCTTGAGTTCCTCGATTCCGTGGGCATTTGGGCCCAGGTGATCTACCCAAACGTTGGGGGTTTTGGAAACCAGGCATTCATGAACATCAAAGACGAGGATTTTCGCCTGGCGTGCGTACAGGCATACAACGACTGGATGGTCCAGTGGTGCGCGGAAGATCCGCGGCGCCTACTAGGTGTCGCCGCCCTCCCATTCTGGGATGTCGACGCATGTGTCAAGGAAGTTGAGCGGTGCGCGGCACTTGGTTTCCGCAGTATCTTATTCACGGGTGAACCGCAGCGCTTTACGGGTAAATTCTTCGGCGAATCACACTGGGATCCCCTCTGGCGCATTGCCTCAGAGACCGGCCTACCGATGAGTCTTCATCTAGGCAGCGGTAACGTAGAAGTCCATTACAATACTCCTCGATTTGACGCCTTGGGCATTCGCACAGCGACCGCGTTCGCAGGAGTCGCAATGTTTCTCGAGAACGCAATCCAGGTGTCGGATCTGCTTCTGTCCGGGGTATTTGCGCGATTTCCTGATCTCAAGGTTGTCTCTGTGGAAAGTGGGGTTGGTTGGTTACCGTTCGTATTAGAATCCGCAGATAGGACGCTCCTTAACTACTTCACCACCCTTGAAGCGGCAAATTTCGATATGCTTCCGAGCGAGTACTTCCGTCGCAACATGTGGGCATGCTATTTCTACGAAAAATTGACTGATACAGCTATAGAAGCAATCGGAGCAGACAAGCTACTGTTTGAGACCGACTATCCTCACGGACAGTGCCTCAATTTGACTACTATCCGGCAGCAAACCGATAGTCTCCGTGAACTTCCAAATGAAGTTCGCCAAAAGCTACTTTTCGAGAACGCAGCATCTCTTTACCACATCGAATCTCCACCACTTGATAAGGCAGCACAGGGTTAGATCCCAGGGATCAATCTTGGGTCTGGTTGTTGACGTGTCAAGGAAGCGCATATAGGCGAGTTGCTCATAAAGCGCGACTCGTCACCTGACAAAGAACGCTGACGTTGTCGTCGCTCTATCCTTTACTAGGTGTCAGCACCCATCTAGGCAAGGTGACCCCTGCGGATATTTCTTCGAATACAACATGCACCTTTGCTCCGACATTAAGGCCCGAGCGATCACCTACAATATTCCCTGGGAAGTGCAGGCCTTCTGTATTTTCGACGATTGCTACCACATAGGGGACATCATTCGTGAATCCGGGGTGGAACGCCCTGTGATAGATAGCGAAGCTCCAGACCGTACCCTCTCCAGAGACTGGGATCCATTTCGAATCCGTCTCCAGACACTTGGGGCAAATAGGAAGGGCGGGAAAGCGTAGTGAGTTGCAACTCACACAGGCTTGCGCCACCAGCTCATGATGCCGTGCTGCCTCCCAGAACGGACCCATATAGGGATCTCCAACGTCCGGAACGGGTTTGGCGTTGTCAGAACTCATAGCTTGTGGGTCGAGAGGATCGTGGCGCCACCCTTTTGCCATCCTTGGGTCGAACAGTACATGGCTATCTCAGGCGCAACGACTTGGCGTTGGCCAGCATTCCCTCGGAGTTGTTGAACCGCCTCGACGAGATGCAGCCAGCCCCACATATAGCTCTCAGACAACTGGCCACCGTTCGTATTAATGGGCAGGTCTCCCCCCGGTCTCGTGTGGCCTTCAGCAAGCCATGGACCACCGTCGCCAACCGGAGCGAAACCGAAGTATTCAAGGACCTGAAGCACCCAAAAGGCGGTTGGATCCTGAATGTACAGCAGATCAATGTCCGTCGGTCCTAGTCCGGTAGTGCTCCAGATTTGTTCGGCCATTGCCTGAAGAAAAAGACGATCCAAATATCCTGGTTCATAGTCGCCCGTTAACGCCGATTGCTCTGCCATTCCTACTAGGTATACGGGTTCGTTCCGAAACTCACCGACACGATCGGCCCTTGTTACTACGACCGCTACTCCCCCGTCCGAGATCATTGTCACGTCTTCTCTTCGTATTGGTTCAACCATGTAAGGCCGAGATAAGTAATCATCCATGGTCAGTGGGTCTCTGAACAACGCGAGTGGGTTCATTTGAGCCCACTCGCGTTGGCCTACTGCAATATGGCCAAACTGTTCATCTGTCGTACCGTATTTTGACTTATGCCTTTGGAGCCCCAATGCCGCCATGCCCGCGACATGCATGAGGCCGGACGCATGTGCCAGAGTTACGGCTGGGGAATG
>DATNLP010000208.1:0-3025 GCA_035602795.1 Acidimicrobiales bacterium
GGCCTGACCGGCCCGTGGTGGCGGCCGTGGCGGACCGGTCGCACCGGGACTGGCGGCGGTGGCTGCTGGTGGCCGGGGCTCTCGGCTACTCGCTCGGGGCCGCCACCACCACCCCCTTCACCGTGGCGGCGGACGTGATGACGGCGCTCCCCATCGCCGTGTTGGGGGTGGCCGCAGTGTGGCGCTGGCCGTGGCGGCCGGTCGTGCGGCGTCCGGCGGGTGCTCGGGCGGGGGCGGGGGGAGCCCGGCACCCGTACCGGGCCTGGGTCGTGCTAGCGGCGGCCATCGTGGTCTGGGAACTGGTCGACTACGCCGCCCGGGGCAGCCGGGGCGCCCACCCGACCCTCAGCTCCATGGCCGACGCGGTCGACCGCTTCTACGTGCTCAAGGCGGCCTTGTTCTTCGGCTGGCTCTGCCTCGGCGCGTTGATCGTGCGGCTGGGCGAGGCCGGGGCCGGGGCGGCGGCCGGGGCACGGCCGGCGGAGGCGGGCGCACCATGAGCGCGAGCACACCCTTCTACGTGGTGTGGGGACTGCTCGGGGCCGCCGCGGTGGGCTTGTGGTGGCTGGCCCGGGCCACGCAGGGGCGGGGGGTGGCGCGGCCGACGGAGGTGTTGGCGCGGCTGTCCACCGGGCGGCATGCGCGCCTGGTGCTGGTGGTGGGGGTGATGTGGCTGGGCTGGCACCTGTTCGCCCGCTGAGACCGGTCAGCCAGACCTCTCAGGATGGTTAAGCGTTACGCAACGCAATCGCAACCGCTCGTCACCGGAGATGACACGCCCGGGGAGCACGCTTTCTTCCATGGGGCGCTCGGACCACAAGAAGCAGGGGGTGACCACGGCAACGGCCGAGGCACTGCCCGAGCTCAAGCCGTGGCGTGAGGCCGGTTGGATCTTCCGTGACGGTGACTGCATCGTCATCGAGCGCCAGGGGCACGAGACCCGGGCGCGGGTGCGGGGGGACTGATCATGGTCAAGGTCATCCACCTGGCCGACGACGGCACCGAATTGGCCGCCATCGAGCTCGACGATTTCACCATCGAGATCCTCTACTCGGGCCTGGCCCACCTGCTGCGGGAGGCGGCCCACGGGAGCGTGCCCGAGGGCGGTCCCACCTCCGAGCTCTCGCGCCAGGCCCGTCAGCGCCGCGACAAGATCCTGGCCCGCATCCGCGACTAGGCGCAGCGCAACCTGGCCTCCGCCGGCTGGCACCGCCGGACCGGCGGTAGCAGGCTGACGCCGACTGCTGGCCCGGCTGATACGGACCGGCCTGGTCCCCACCACCACCCGAGTCTGGCGATTGCAACCCCTGGCGACTGCAATCGGCATTGCCTACCGTTTCCCCGTCGGGAAGGGTTGTCTGGGCGGGCGGCCGGCAGGTTGCCCATGAAGTGGCATGGCGAGGTGGCGGCTGGTGCGGGGGAATGGTCGGCGGATGGCGGCTCTGTGTGCGCTGGCGTGTGCCGGCCTGTGCGCGGTGGGCAGTCTTGCCATCCCCACCGGGGCCCAGCCGGCCGGGGGCAGCCGCCAGACGGCTCCGCCGGGTGTGTGGGCGTTCGCCGAGTCGACGAGGACGACGAGCCCGGCCAGCACGACGACCTCCACGTCCACCACCACGACGACAACTCCGCCCTCGACCACGACCACCACCACCACCACGACGACGACGACCACGACCACGTTGCCGGCCGTGAGCTTCGTCCAGCCGACGGCGGCGAGCGAGCTGCCACCCCCGGGCGAGGCGACGGCGTACGGTTGCGCCGCGGCGGCGCGGTACATCGCCGCCTACGCAGCGCCTGGCTTCTGGCTCGCCTGTCCCGCCTCCTCCAGGGGTCACCAGGCATCGACGGTCTGCGAGTCGTCGACGTCTCCCTGCAGCGTCCTGCGGATCATCACCATCACCGACCCGTGCGCCGCCGCCTACATGAACGAGGCGTCGAACTCGTGGGTGCTCATGGGCCTGTCCGACGCACCGCTCGATCCTTACGGGATGTGCAGCTGAACGCCTGACTCGGCCCGGGACGCCGGAGGCCTGCCACTACGCTGAAGTGCCATGCCCAGCTACCTGGCGGACATCGTGGCCGCCCACCGCGCTCGTGCCGCGGCGGACCTCCGCACCGTCGGTGAGCTGGTGGAACGGGCGGCGGCCACGCCCATGCCCCGCGACTTCGCCGGGGCGCTACGGGCCGACGGGCTCTCGGTCGTCGCCGAGGTCAAGCGGCGGTCACCCTCCAAGGGCGACCTCGATCCGAGCCTGCAGCCCGAGCTGGTGGCCAAGGAGTACGTCGCCGGAGGCGCGGCCTGCCTTTCCGTTTTGACCGACGCCGACTACTTCGGGGGGTCACCGGGCGACCTGACGTCGGCCCGGCTGGCCTCGGGCCTGCCGGTGCTGCGCAAGGACTTCACGGTGCAGGAGGCCGACGTCCTCGATGCCCGGATCATGGGGGCGGACGCCGTGCTGCTGATCGTGGCCGCCCTCGACGACGAGGAGCTGCGCCGGTTCGCCGCACGGGCCTCGGACCTCTCCCTCGCCGCGCTGGTCGAGGTGCACGACGGCGAGGAGCTGGAGCGCGCCCTGGCCGCCGGAGCCGGCCTGATCGGGGTCAACCAGCGCGATCTGCGTACCTTCGGGGTCGACCACGAGCGCGCCTGCGCGCTGGCCGCTCGCATACCGGCCGACGTGATCGCCGTGGCGGAATCGGGCATCCGCGACGGCGCCGACGCCGAGAGGCTGGCCGCTGCGGGTTACGACGCCATTCTGGTCGGCGAGACCCTGGTGCGGGCCGGCGGAGACCGGCCGGCCCGGTTGCGCGAGCTGGTCGGACATCCCGTGGGGTCGCGGTGAGCGACGACGGGCTCTTCGTGAAGATCTGCGGCATCACCTCGGAGGCCGATGCGCTCCTGGCGGTCAGCCTCGGTGCCTCCGCCGTCGGCTTCATGTTCGCCCCCTCCCCGCGGCAGGTCTCGGTCCACCTCGCCGGCGACATCGCCAAGCGCCTGCCCGAGCACGTCCTGACCGTGGGGGTG
>DATNLP010000231.1:0-8443 GCA_035602795.1 Acidimicrobiales bacterium
GGCTCGTAGAGCTCGTGGGCGTTCGACGGCACGTCGAAGCCCTTGGCGGCGAGCCAGCGCCCCCAGGCCGGGCTCCCCTGTTCCCACCGGTCCTCGATCAACGCCCGGAAGCCGGGCAGCACGCCCTCGTAGCTGAATAGACGCGGGTCACCCGGCGGCACCGTGCGCGGGTCGGCCGACGTGTCGGTGTACCCGAACAGCACCGGGTCGTAGCCCAAAGCACGGGCCAGGAGCGCCACGTTGGTGAAGCGGGCGTCCAGGGGCGTGCCGTTGAGCAGGCTCCTGTTCCGATGTTGGTACGTGCCCGTGTACAGGCAGGCGCGTGAGGGGCCGCACGGAGCAGCGTTCGCCCAGTGGTTGCCGAACAGCACGCCGCGGGCGGCCAGTGCGTCCAGCGTGGGCGTCTCGAGCACCGGGTGCCCGAGCGCTGACAGGCAGTCACCCCGCCATTGGTCGAGGGTGATGAACAGGACGTTTCGGTCGGGCGGCATCACGCCACTCTTGCCGATGCCAGTCGTCCCGAGCCTGGCTGGCCGACCGTATGGCGCGGCGGCCGGTCGCAGCCGGGCTCAAGAAGTGCGGACCGACGCTCCTCCCAACCGGGTGCCGAAGTCGATCAGCTTGGCCCCGAGCCGAGGCGCCCGGATCCGGCGCACTGCACGGCCGCCGGCAACCGGGATCCCGGCGGCCGAGCGCTGCGTCGCTCCCGAGTCACTCCTCTCGGCCGCAGGCCGACGCGTGGCCCGCAAGGGTCCGGCTACCGCCATCAGATCACGCTGGTGGGCTCTGACCTGGTCCTCTAGTGCTCTGCCCTGCATCATCGTCCACCTCACTCGACCTCGGCCCCCCCGTACCTGTCCCCTTGCCTTCGATTAACAACAGCACAATCGTACTCCAGGTTTGACAACTAATCAAGAATATCCTAATATAGCCGTATGCCTATGTTTACTGACGACCCCGTGCTGGAGGTGAGGCGTTCGGTGCGGTCGTCGCCGTCACTGGTGACCGACCTGGCCTGGCTTCTTCTGGCGGCCCGACCGTCGGTGCAGGCCAAGCACCCCAAGCTGGCCGAGATGTTCAGCGGCCGGGAGGAACTGGCGGATCGTGTGCGCGGCTTCTGGGGCGAGGGGTCCGAGGAGACCAGTTCCACCGAACTGCAGATCCTGGCCCAGCACGCCGGCGTCACCTGCGAGACCGATCCCGACCTCGTCTGGCCGGCCCTCGAGGCGGCCCTGGCGACGGTTCCCCTCGAGTTGGAGATGCCCTCAGAGACGAGTGAGGAGCTCGCGAAATGTGCCGACCGGTTGCGCCGGCTCAACGAGTCGCCCGAGCTCGTCCGCGCGTACTTGGACCTCTTACAAGAGGTCTGGGGGCCGGTCGACGCCATGTGGCAACAGGCACTGCCCATCATCGAGGAGGCTGGCCGACTCGTCGTCGCGCAGTACGAGCGTGGTCGTTCACTGGACATACTTATAGAGCCCGGTTGTGACATCCTCCGGGACCGGATGCCCGAGATCCTGTCGAGCGTCGAGGCCGGTATGCCGCTGCTCTTCGTGCCGTGCCTGTTCTTCGGGTCGAGCATGTACCTCGAGTTCCCGGACCTGGTTCTGATCGGCACCGGGGTCGGCCAGGGTGACGTCGTGGCCCGGTCCCGCACCGAGTCGATCGCCCGACGCCTCAAGGCGTTGGCCGACCCCACCCGCCTGGCACTACTCCACCTGCTGGCCACCGCTCCCAGCACGGTGGGCGAACTGGCACTGCTCTTCCGCTTGGCGCAGCCCACGGTGAGCATGCACGTCAAGGTGCTGCGCGAGAACGGACTCGTCCATTCGGAGCGGGTCGACGGACGTCTCCGCCTGAGTGCAGATCCCGGAGCCTTGGAGTCCCTGGTCCAGGAGCTCCGCTTCGTCGTGCATCAGGCGGCGGACGGCGCCAGCACCATGGGCAGCGAGCGGATGCCGGCGACGGTGGACGAGAGCACCCGCTCAGCCTCACCTGTCACCGTGTAGCGGGGAAAACGGGCCAGCAACTCGTCGAGAAAGACCCGGCCCTCCAGCCGGGCCAGGCTCGCCCCCAGGCACACGTGCTCGCCGAATCCGAAGGCGAGATGGACGGGGTTCACCGCCCGGCGCACGACGAAGCGCGCCGCGTCGTCGCCGAAGATCTGTTCGTCGCGGTTGGCCGACGCGTACAACATGCACACGTAGTCCCCCTGGCGCACCAGCTGCCCGCCGAGCTCGATGTCGGCCGTGGCGGTACGGCAGAAGGCGTGGACCGGTGTCACCCAGCGCAGGCACTCCTCCACCCCTCCGGCCAACAGCTCCGGCTCCCCCGCCAGCGCGGCGCGCTCGTCCGGGTGCTCGTGCAGTGCCAGGACGCTCCCCGACAGCAGCGTGCGCGTCGTCTCGTTGCCGGCCACGAGCAGCGTCAGGAGGAACATGAACAGCTCCTCCTTGCGCAGTGGGGCGCCGTCCACCTCGCTGCGCAAAAGCAACGACACCAGGTCGCCGCCGGGCCGCTCCCGCTTGGCCCGGATGTGCTCGCCGATGAACCCGGCGAGCTCGCCGAGGGCGGCTGCGGTCTCATCCGGCGGCAGGTCCGGTGATTCGATGGCCGCATCGGACCACCTCCGGAAGTCCTGGCGGTCCGACTCGGCGATGCCCAGCAGCTCCGCGATCACGATCAACGGGTAAGGCGACGCCAGCTCTGATACGAAGTCGATCTCGCGCTGGGCTTCGACCGCGTCCAGCAGCGTCGAGGCGGTCTTGCGCACCGACTCGCCCAGGACCGACAGGGCGCGTGGGGTGAAGCGACGGTTGACCAGGCCACGGAACGACGCGTGCTCGGGTGGGTCCATGTGCAGGAGGGACGGCGCCGCCAACGACCCGGCGCTCGTGCGCAGAGGATCGTTGACCAGCGCGCCCCGTCCCGAGCAGAAACCGGCCGGGTCGCGGCTCACGCCCCGGATGTCGTCGTAGCGGGAGAGCACCCAGAAGCCGGGCTCGACCAGGTGCACGGGGTCCTCGACGCGCAGGCGGGCCAACACGTCGTAGTAGTCGTCACGCTGGAAGAAGGCGGCGTCGCGCGGGTCGATGCGCTGGTCCGCAACCATGGCCGAAGCGTACTGTGCACCGAACAGCCGGCGACGAGCAGAGCAGCGAGGAGGACCGCCGTGAGTGCGGTGCGGACCGAGTACGACAGCCCGGAAGGCGACCGCGGGTACACGTCGATCGACGGCGCGGCATGAGCGAGGCCGGCGCCGTCCCACGGGGCGCCTCCCCCTACCCCGCCTCCCGCGAGCACGCCCCGCTCTCGGGATTGGACGAGTTCCTCGTCCACAACGCGCCCTACCCCGTCCGCGTCATGTGGACACCCGACGCCCAGGCCTACGAGCGCGTGTGGTTCACCAGCCAGGACAAGGTGGGCGACCTCCTGGTCGTCATCGGCCTGGCCTTCTACCCCAACCTCGGCACCGCCGAGGCCTTCGCCATCGTCAACCAACGGGGGCGCCACACCACCATCCGCGCCCACCGCAAACTCGGCAACGACCGTATGGACATGACCATGGGCCCCTTCGCTTTCGAAGTGGTCGAGCCCTTCCGGCGGTGGCGCCTGCGCCTCGACGCCGACGCCGCCGAGGCCGCCACGGGCCATCGTGTCGGCTACGACATGTCCTGGCTCGACACCAAGCGTCCCGTCTTCCGCCAGCTGGGCGCCGGCATCATCGTCGGCGCCCGCGCCATGAGCCCGATCGCCGGCTACGACGGCTTCGGCCGCCAGGAGGGCTGGGTCGAGGCCGGCGGCGCGCGCGTCGAGCTCACCCCGTCCACCCACCTCGGCACGCGCGACCATCACTGGGGCACGCGCGACGGCGTCGGCGGGCCCGGCCGCTACATGGGCATGCAGCATCCGCACAGCGGCGAGTGGGTCGAGTTCGACGACTTCGGCATCTGGGGAGACCACGTCCTCTACAACCTCGGCGACGAGCGCAAACGAAGCGCCACTCTGCGCGAGCGCGTCCACCGCATGCGCTTCGAACCCGACACCAACCTGCTCCTGGCCGGCGAGGTCGACCTGGTCTTCGCCGACGGCAGCAGCAAGACGATGCGCTTCGAGCGGCTCGGGCACCAGATCGCGTTCCTGCGCTGCGCCCTGTACGGCGGGCCCAACGGCGGCACACCCGACGGCGACCTGTGGCACGGCATGGCGGTGGCCCAGGGCGACGAGACCGTGGTGCACGGCGAGACCTTCGACGTCACCGACCCCGACGTGCGCCGCCGCCTGGCCGGCCAGGACCAGCACCACTGCCGCATCGAGTGCGAGGGGGAGGTCACCTACGGCCTGGTGGAGCCCTACGACACGCTCTGCTACGAGGTGTCCAAGGCCGGCGTCATGGGCTTCTCGCTGCTCGACGGGCCCGACTGACGCGTCCGCGCCGACGCCGACTCAGCCGAAGCGGGCCGACGCCATCCGTTCCAGCAGCACGGCCCCCATCGGGTTGTCCCGATGCCGCGGGTCGCCGCTGACGCGCTGGTGGCGGTCGTTGATGGCCAGCGCCCGCACCAGGGCGAAGACCTCGTGCCAGTCGAGGTCGCGCACCGCGTTGCCGCTGCGCTCCTCGTAGCGGTCCAACGCCTCGGCCCGCCCGGGGAATCCCGGCACGGTCTGGCCGAACAGGTGCGCCATCATAAATCCGAGCCCGAAATGCCAGCCGAGGTCCATCTCGGGCGGCCCCAGGGACGAGAGGTCCCAGTCGAGCACCGCCGCCACCCGCCGCTCGCCGTCGAAGATGAGGTTGCCCAGGCGGACGTCGCCCCACAACAGCACGGGGTCGCGCTCGGCCGGGACGTGGGCGCGGCACCATTCGAGGGCGCTGGTCAGCGCCGGCAGCGGCTCGCCCTGCGACGACCACTCGACATAGGCGGCCCAGCGCGCCAGCGCGTCCTGCAGCGACGCCCCCCCGAGGAGCGCGCCCAGCCCGTCGGCCTGCCACGGCACGGCGTGCACGTCGGCCACCGTGTCGATGAGGGCATCGTGCATGCGGCGCTGCAGGCTCTCTCCGGCCTCGCGCACGTAGGGGTCGAAGACCGGCGCCGGTCCGGCAATGTCCCCCGCGACCCGCGGCATGGCCAGGAAGGTGCACCCGATCCATTCGGGATTCCGCTCCATGACGGCCGGCGCCGGGGCCGGCACGCCCGCCGCGGCGACGGCGTTCTGCACCGCCGCCTGGGGCGCCAGGTCGTACTCCGGGAAGGTCGCTTGCAGCGGCGGCAGCCGCACCACCAGGCCCGCGCGGCCGGGGCCCAGGTCGACCAGCACGGTCTCGTTCGCCATGCCACCGTCGGCGTGGACCACCGACACCGCCGGCGGCGCCAGGATTGCCGGGCCGCCCGTCATCGCCGCGACCGACTCGGGGTGGGCGGCCACCCAGCGGCCGAGCCCCTCTGCCAACGCGGCGCCCTCGCGCCGCCCTCCCGTGACCACCCCGGGAAGGTACAACACGCAGTCGCGCCGTCAACCCCATTGACCTTTCGTCGTCACCTCCTCCGTTGAGAACACGCGCGTGGGGACCGATCACGGTTTCCTTCATCGAGACGTGGCCGAATGTCTTGCGTCATAGCAGAGCGCCAAATTGCTAGGTGCCCCCGTCGCCGGATCGCCGCCCATTCGCAGCATTCCCCGGCCAGGCCTCGCCTTCTCGCCTCCTGAGCAGGCAAGCCGAAAAGGTGCTACAAACGTTGCAACTCCACTGAAAGGGGTCAGCCGATGCCGTTCAGCCGTCTGTCTCTGTCCTTGCGTGCGTCGTCTGATCGGCCAGGAGGAAAACGCACTGCACATCTCCGAGGCCTCGGCGCCATAGCCTTGCTGCTCGGATTTTTCGGGAGTGTCGCGCTCATCTCGCCACAGCTGGCTTCGGCGGACACACCACACGCCGTGCCCTCAACACAAACAGGGCCCACGGCTCAGAGCCATGACGCTCCCGGGTTCCCGGGGACCTCCACGACGGCCCCCTTCAACGAGTGCCCCCAAATCGGCTACGACGCGAGCTGCGGAATACTGATCGTCATCAGCAACAACGGCGAGCAGGTCCTGCAGGACCCGAACAACGCCTACACAGGAACTGGCGGAATTGCGAATCCGAGTCCCGGCTCCCAGTTGCCCTACGACACAGGTGACGACACGTTGGTTGGCATCGTCAATGATTCCAGCAAGCCGGTCTATGGCCTCCAGTTGTCCGGCGAGTCGTCCGGGACCGACCTCTTCGGGTTCGATGGTGACGGCATCTGCACCTACGCCACTGGTGGGTCCAATGCTCAGGGCGCCAGCAGCCCCGGAAGCGGGGCGGCGCCCGTCGGAGGGACGGGCCTACCACCCGCGGGCTACACGGGCGACCAGTACTGCGATACGTCACAACTGGAGGGATCCGCGGGGCCGAATGGGGCTGACCCCAACGGCAGCGACTACGAGGGACCCAACAACACGTTCTCGAACATCAGCGCCGACACGGACTCCGGCGATGTCGACTTCACCAATGGGGTGAGTCCCGGCCAGTCGAGCTACTTCTCCCTCGAGGAGTCCCTGGCGCCCGACCAGGTGAGCGTCGAGTTCGGCTATTGGATGGCGGCATCCGACGGTGGCATCTTCTCCTACGATGCCCCCTACTTCGGATCGATGGGTGGCAAGCCGCTGAATGCGCCGATCGTCGGCATCACGGCAGACCCGAAGACGGGCGGCTACTGGGAGGTGGCGTCCGACGGCGGTCTATTCGCGTTCAACGCCCCGTTCTTCGGATCGATGGGAGGCAAGCCCCTCAACAAGCCGATCGTGGGGATGGTGGCGACACCCGACGGTGGCGGTTACTGGGAGGTGGCGTCCGATGGCGGCATCTTCAACTTCGGCGACGCCAAGTACTACGGGTCGATGGGAGGGAAGCCCTTGAACGCGCCAGTCGTCGGGATTGCCTCCTCGCAAGACGGTAACGGCTACTACGAGGTGGCCACCGATGGCGGCATCTTCAACTTCGGCGACGCCCTCTTCTACGGCTCCATGGGTGGGAAGCCCCTCAACAAGCCGGTCGTCGGTATCGCCGGGGACCAGGCGACGGGCGGCTACTGGGAGGTTGCCTCGGATGGCGGCCTGTTCAACTTCAATGCGCCGTTCTTCGGATCGCCGGCGGCCAAGCCCCTGAACAAGCCCGTGGTCGGGATGGCCTCGACGCCGGACGGCCAGGGCTACTGGGAGGCGGCGACTGACGGCGGGATCTTCAATTACGGTGACGCCTTCTTCTGGGGTTCCCTTGGGTCAACGGTCCTCAATGCCCCTGTAGTCGGGATTGCCGGGAGCAGCACCTGAGGATTCAAGAGGACGAACGTCGCCCCTGACGCCCAACGGCCCGCCCGAGGGTCCCCGTCGCGTGTGACGTCAGGGGCGGCCTGCGGCCCATGTCCGGTTTTGCGCCAGACTGGTTCTCCAGGAGTTGAACTGGGAGTACTTCCACCTAAGGAAGGTAGATCACGGCCTGCCACTCACCGGTCATGTCGACCCGGCACAGCGCGGTGCCGGCCCGGACGCACCACGTGACGATTTCGGACTCGGGGGCGTCGACCGAGGTGCGCAGCACGAGGCCACGCCGGACGTGGTCCTGGCGCACCACCCAACCGTCGGGGGTGGTGACGCCGGCCTCGGCCAGCCGCGCTATCGCCTTGCCTCCCGTCGGGTGCATGAGGCCGACGGACGCGCCCTCGAGCAGGCGCTGGTCCTTCTTGGCGGGGATGACGGTCGCCATCGTCACCGGGGCCGCCCGGTTGCCGAAAAAAGCGAAGAGGCCCGCCTGCGGTTCGGGTTCGGCCGTGTCCTGGTCGACGCCGGGTAGGAGGTTGATCCACCCGTCGCCCACCGCACGCAGTCGTGCCAGCGCGTCGGACACCCGCTCAATGGCGGGCGGCGTGAACTCTATGATCTGAGTCTGACGCCGGCTCCTCACCCGCGCCATCCTGACATCAGCCGCTCCACCACCTCGGCCGCCGGCCGCGCCTGGGCCCGGCGGTAGGCGGTGCCGGCGTAGACACTCATGTGCCCGGTGTCCCCCGCCGCCGCCGCGGCGGCACGCAGTGGGCGCGTGGCGTTGTTGATCTCCGGATAGGCGGCCGGCGCGTCCTGGTGCACACGCACCATGTCGTTCACCAGCGCACGCGCCCGGCGCCCGCTGAAGGCGCGGGTGACGGCCGTGTGGGTGAACGACGCGTCGGCCAGCGCGTCCTTGGCCACGGCGTGGACGCCGCTCTCGGGACAGCGCAGGAACGCCGTTCCCGACTGCACCAGCGCGGCGCCCCGCGCCAGCAGGTCGGCCACGTCGTCCGGCCCGCCGACCCCGCCCGCCGCGATCAGCGGCACCGAGGTGCGGCGGCCCACCGAGGCCAACAGCGAGCGGACGGAGCGGTCG
>DATNLP010000239.1:0-3205 GCA_035602795.1 Acidimicrobiales bacterium
GCCCCCCCGCTCGGTCCACCCGGCCCACTGGAGCGCCGCCAGCCCGGTCCGGCCGACGTCGGTGACCCATTTGCGATCGAGCAGTCCCCGCATGAAGACGTAGCCGTCGCGGCGGACGAGCGCGCGCAGCGCCTCCCAGTCCCCGAAGAGGGCCCGGGAGTCGACCAGCTCGGATCCGGTCGTGGTGACGGTCGTCGACGTCATGGCTCCATGGTGCACCCGCCGTATGAGGGATCTGTGAAGCCAGGACGCCAGGACGCCACGGCTGGGGGCGGGTCCATCCACCGGCGCCGGGGCGGGCGGGGATAGGTTCGCCGGCGAGCCCACCAGGCACAAGGGAGGTGTACCGATGCTGCTCGCCTATTCGTGGCCGCTGCTCAGCCTGTTCTGGACGTTCCTCGAGTTCGCCGCCGTCTTCCTGTTCGTCTTCTTCATCCTGTGGTGCTTCGTCGACAACTTCCGCCGCTTGGACCACCACGGGCTGGCCAAGGCGGGCTGGACCGTCGTGATCCTCTTCCTGCCGGTGATCGGGGCGCTGATTTACATCATGGTGCGGCCGGCGGACGCCCGGCTGTCGACCTGACCGACCCACCCGGCTCGCTCAGGGTCAGCCGCCTGTCCGGCCCGAGCACCACGCCCGGGATGCCGAGCCGCTCCTCGAGGAGCGCCGGTACGTCGGCCAGCGCCACTTCCGTCACGCTCGACGCGCCGCCGACCGGCCGCTCCACCAGCACGGCGGCGTCGCCGGCGAACACGGAGAGGCAGCGGTCCGGCAACCGCATCCCCGTCATGATGCCCGTCACGAACGACGACTCCGGGTGCGTCGCCGTGTACCAGTTGTTCACCACGACGTCGACGGGCTCGGCCGGCTCGGGGACGAAGCCGTACATGCTCGTCCACCCGCCGTCCTGGAACACCTGGGTCACCCATTCCGCCCCGTCCTGCACCACCCGGAAGCGCCAGCCCGACTGCTCGGTCTCGGTCTCGAGCTCGAAGGGCAACGGGTCGAGCAGCCCGCCACCGCCGAAGCCGACGTCGGCCAACCAGGTGCCACGCCCGTCGCGCACACGCAGCAGCAGGTGGTTGAGCGGGCGGGGCGAGCCCTCGGGACCCAGGCGCACCCGGGCCAGCATCGGGTCGACCTCCAGGCCGAGAGACCCCAGCGCGGCCGCCAGCAGCGTGTTCTGCTCGAAGCAGTAGCCGCCGCGCCGGCGCGTCACCATCTTGTCCTCGAGGTCGGCCGGTTCGAGCGAGACGGGCCGGCCCGAGTAGGGGTCGAAGTTCTCGAACGAGATGTGCGTGGCGTGCGCCCGGTGGACCTCGCCCAGGCCCGGTTCGGGCACGCCGCCCAGCCCAATGCGCTCCAGATAGGCCTCGAGGTTGACGAGTTGTGACACCGGGGCAGAAGGTAGCCGCCCCCCTGGGAAGGGGCACGGAACCGGTCCGAGGCGACCCGGTTCACCAGGGGCGGCCGGTCCCCGGGGAACTTTCGCTACCCGCATTGGGGGGGTATCGTGACGCCCGATTCCGGGAGGGGACAGGCCTCAGGAGGCGGAATGCCGAGTAGCAAACACCAGCCGAAGGTAAGCCAACGTCCGGACCGCGCCTGGGTGGTGGACTGCCCCCAGTGCCGTAACGACCACACCTCGGACCTCCCCATCGGGATCGGCATGCCGCTCCGCGACCGGGAGACGGCCGAACGCCTCCGTGAGAACCACGCCGGCCGCACGCAGCGGGTGGCCGTCTGAGCGCACGGGACGGGAACAGCGGGCCCGACGCTGGCGCCAACGCCGGGGCCGTCACGAAGGCCTGCGCCCGCTCCGTCGCCGCCACCGTCGACCGCTTGGTCGAGCTCTGCCGGGCCAAGGACCTCAAGGTCTTCGCCGTCATCGACCAGGCCGCCGAGGCGCGCCAGGTGGGCCTCGACCTCCGTGAGACCGTCCTGGTGGTCTTCGGCAACCCGGCCGCCGGCACGCCCGTCATGGCGGCCTCGCCGCTGTCGGCGCTCGACCTGCCGCTCAAGGTCCTCATCTGGGCCGACCCAGAGCACGGGACGCAGGTCAGCTACACCGACCCGGCCGTCATCGCCGCCCGCTACGGCCTCGGGCCCGACCTCGAGGCCGCCCTGGCCGGGGTCAATGGGCTGACCGACGCGCTCGTCGCCGGGGCCTGACCACAACCCCACCCGAGCCACACTTCACCTGGGGGGCGACCGGTATCGCCGCGTCAAGCGCCGGTACAATCCCAGCCGCACTGGTGACCCTGTGTCACCCACATGCCGGGGCCGGGCCGGTTCGTAGTACGCACACCACCACCTGACTGGGGAACGCACGTGTCCGGCCACACCCTCTTTCCGTACTCCGCCGCGGAGCTCGACGCCTTCCGCCAGGCCCAACGCCTGGCCTACGACATCGCCGTGAAGGTCGAGGAACAACTCCAGATCGGCATGACCGAGGCCGAGGTCTGCACGCTCATCGCGGCGGCGCAGGCCCAGAACGACGTCATCCAGGTCTTCCACGAGCCGTTCGCCTGGTTCGGCTCCCGCACCGTGCTCGGCGCGGATTGGGCCCCGGACGTCACGGACGTCGAGGAGATGCCCGCCACCGGCGTCAACCCGAGCACGCCCTTCTTCCCGACCGATCAGCTGCTGGCCGACGGCATGCCGCTCATCCTCGACCTCGCTCCCGTCGTGCGTGGCATCAGCTCCGACATCGGCTACTCGTGCCGGCTCGGCCGCAACGCCGTGTTCGACGAGCTCGATGCGGGGCTGGCCCACATCCGCACCTTCCTCCTCGAGGGCATCCGCTCCGGCGAGACCATGCTCAGCCTCTACGGGGCGCTCGACGACCTCATCGACGAGCACGGCTGGCAGAACTGCCACCAGCACGACCCCGACCGCGCCCTGGGCCACATCGTGTTCCCGCTGCGCCACGACCCCACCCATCCTTCGCGCATCCCCGGCTTCGGCCCCGCCGCCGCCGAGGGCCTACTGGCTGCCGGCCTCGAGGCACTCGAGAAGGGGACCGGCTATCCGGTGTGGAACGACAGCTCCTTCACCGACTATCCGGCCGCGCCCGGCCTGTGGGCGGTCGAGCCGCACATCGGGCGCGACGGCGTCGGCGTCAAGTTCGAGGAGCTCCTCGTCGTGACGGGCGACGATGCCTACTGGCTCGACGACCATCTGCCGCACATCCTTCGGTGGGCG
>DATNLP010000240.1:0-10158 GCA_035602795.1 Acidimicrobiales bacterium
TGTTGCGTCCTGGAAGCTGGACCAGACCAGTGGGTGCAAGTCCCACCCGGGTAGGAGCCGGAAAGCCCGGTAGCAGGCCCCGGTTCGTCGCCGAGAGGCGGCGGGCTGAGCGGGGCGTCAAAAGCCTCTTCGGAGGGAGCAAGCGTGCGGGCCGTAATGCCATCCGGCATGAGTCCTGCAGCCTCGTCAGACCCACAACGAGGGAGCCGAGCCGCTCATTTCACGGTGAAGGCAGCATTCGACCAACTGGCGTTCCGGACATGCCCCTGGTCGAGTCCCTCCGGGGTACGGGGAGCGGCACGTACGCAGGGCTTGGTTCGGAACAGGAGAGACCCGTCTGTGCAGCCTTGTCAGCAAAGACCGCTCATATAAGCCAGTGGTGAAATTGAGCGGAGCACAGCGGGAGTCCGACGGGGTCGTAGTACCGCTGATCGCCGTGAGCAACGCGGCGGGAGGGAAGGGCCCTGACTTCGGTCACGCCGGAGATGGAGGTAAGCGTGAGGGCATGGCTCGGACTGCCGAGCCCAGCTTCCCCGAGGGCCGCCATGTGGCCCCCGTCAAAGTGCGACAACTCCAGAACCGGCTATGGGCTGCGGCCAAGCAGTCAAAGGGTCGGGCTTTCCACGCCCTTTATGACCGCATCTACAGGGACGACATTCTCTGGGAGGCGTGGGAGCGGGTCCGAGCCAATCGTGGGGCAGCGGGGGTCGATGCAATGACCATCGCTGCGGTGGAGGCGTATGGGGCAGAGCGCATGGTCGCCGAGCTCCAGGCAAGCCTCCGTGCAGGCAACTACCACCCGGCGCCTGTGCGCCGGGTGGAGATTCCAAAGCCCGACGGCAAGTTCCGTCCGTTGGGCATCCCGACTGTCAAGGACCGTGTGTGCCAGCAGGCGGCGAAGCTCGTCCTCGAACCGATATTCGAGGCCGATTTTCTGTCCTGCTCGTTTGGGTTCCGGCCCAGGCGCTCGGCCACCGACGCCATGGAGAGGGTCCGCGTCGGCTTCATCGAAGGTAATCACTTCGTCTTCGAAGCCGACATTAGGGACTTCTTCGGCTCGATTGACCACGAGAGGCTTCTCTCCCTGGTCGGCGAGCGGGTATCGGACCGACGGGTGCTGAAGTTGGTCAGACAGTGGCTGCAAGCAGGGGTGTTGGATGCTGGGGTCGTCACCGAGACGGTCACGGGGACGCCCCAGGGAGGGGTGATCTCGCCCCTCCTGGCCAACGTCTACCTGCACGCATTCGATCGGGCCTGGGAGGAACGTGGCACCGGTGAAGTCGTCCGCTATGCCGACGACTTCGTGGTGCTGTGCCGATCCCAGGGACAGGCCGCAGAAGCCAAGAAGCGCACAGCTGCCATCTTGGGTGACCTCGGTCTGAGCCTTCACCCGGACAAGACCAGAGCGGTCGACCTCCGAGACGGCAAGGAGGGCTTCGACTTCCTCGGGTGCCATTTCCGAGCACGCATGTCAGGCAAGGTGTGGGAGCAAAAGCGGGTGGTCCGCTACTACCTGCATCGTTGGCCGTCGGCGCGTTCCATGAAGCGAGCACATCAACGGATCAAGGCCCTCACCGCTCGAAGCCAGGTCGGACAGCAGTTAGAAGACGTCATTCGACGTCTGAACTCGTTCCTGAGGGGATGGGGCAACTACTTCCGCACCGGGAATGCGGCAACCAAGTTCGTTGCCATGGACCGCTACGTTGCTTGGCGGCTCAAGCGCTTGCTCAAAAAGAAGCGCGGTCGCAACTTGCGCGCCGGCCAGGCTGACACTTGGACCCGCACCTGGTTCCACGACCAGGGCCTGCATCAGCTCATGGGCACCATCCGATACCCGAAAGCTGCGTAACCATGTCAAGAAGACCGTCGGAAAGCCGTATGCGGGAAAACCGCACGTCCGGATTGAAAGGGGGATGGGGAACCAGGTCCGCTCGTCGGACACTGCGCCCCTGACTACCAATGGCCGGAGAGGAGGCGTTGCACGTGCACCGGGGGCTCGATCTCCCGCTCTCGGAGATCTCTTGGCGCGCCACCACGTCGGGCGGCCCCGGGGGCCAGCACGCCAACCGCACCCTCAGCCGGGTCGAGGTGTCCTTCGACGTGGCGGCCTCGGCCACGCTCGGCCCGCGCCAGCGGGCCCGGTTGCTCGAGCGGCTCGGACCGGTGGTGCGCGCCAGCTCCGCCGAGACCCGCTCGCAGGCCCGTAACCGCGAGCTGGCCCTCGAGCGCCTGGCGGCCAAGCTCGACGCCGGCCTGCAGGTCGACCCCGATCGCCGTCCCACCCGCCCCACCCGGAGCTCGCAGGTGCGCCGGGTCGAGGCCAAGCGTCACCGCGCCCAGACCAAGCGCAACCGGCGCGCTCCGGGAGACGACGACTGAGCGGCCGACAGAAGGCGTTGTGCGCCGCGATGAAGGGCGGGGTCATAGGGCGTTTCGTCCTGCCAGCAGCGCCAGATGACGTAGCACCAGGCGCGAGCCAGTATCCGCACTGCGTGGGGATGGCGTTTGCGCGAATCGCGCGCACGCCGGTAGATGTCGGCTGCCCAAGGGTTGGCCCGACGACTGTCCTGAGCGAAGTCACACAGGGCATTCTTCAGCCACTTGTCCGAGACAAAGCGGTGGACCACCGCGCCGTATTGGCCCGAGTCCCTCGTAGACGGAGCCACCCCGGCCAAGGCGGCCAGGGACTCGGGGGTCGGAAAGCGGGCCTTGGAGTCACCGATCTCGACAAGAAGGGCGGCCGCCCGCACTGTGCCAGAACGGGGCAGGCTCTGAAAGATCGGGGCGAGGGGGTGCACGGCCAACGACGCTGTGATCCGAGTCTCGAGTTCGCCGATCTGAGCCTGGATGGCTTCGACCGCCGCCACCAACGACACAGTCACCGCGCCGAGGAGCTCTGCCTCGGCGCCACGCAGCCCGGCGGGGGCGCTCATCAGGTGCTCGAAGAGCACGGCGGGATCCTTGCGGCCGCAGTAGGCGTTGGCCGAGAGCCAGGCGGCCAGGCGCTTCTCCGACAGCCAGTCGGCATGGAGCTGGGTGGGAAATCGCCGGAGGAACTTCAGCGCCACGGCGCTCTCGGTGTCGGCGAAGACCCTGGTGCCGCCCGGAAAGACTCGCTCGAGATGGGACTCGAGCTGCTGGACCAGAGCGACGCGATGCCCGACGAGCTCCTTCCTCGTCCGCACGGCGGCCCGCAGGGCCCTGGTCTGCTCGCTGTCGGGTTCGAGGGACCGGAGGCGGTGCCCGTCGGTGCGCAGCACGTCGGCCAGCATGTAGGCGTCGGAACGGTCCGACTTGTTGCCGACCAGGCTGTAGCGGGTTCGCAACGCCTTCACCATCCGCGACGCCACCACGACCACCTCGAAACCTGTCTCGAGGAGGCTCTCGACCACCGGTCCGTCGGGACGCTCGATGGCCACCCGGCCCACGCGGGAGCGTCGCAGCTGTCTGACCAAGGCTTCAAGGCCGGCGGCGTCATGGCCGATCTCGAACTCTTGGGCCACCGTGCCGTCGTTCCTGATCACGCACACGGCGTGGAACCGACTGGCCCAATCGATGCCGGCAAAGGCCAGCGTGTCATCATGCATGGGGTGCCTCCTTGTCCTCTTAGCGGTGGGTGTGGAGGCACCTCTGGTTTCCAGGGGTGTGACGGCCGGATGCTTACTGATTGGCGCTCATGGGCGCATTCCTCTCTCGCCGGTCTGCACACCCTGGGCCACCGGAACCCGCGAAACTCAGTCTGGCCATCGTGTGGCGAGCGGCCGTGGCGGTGGACCAGTGGTCACCAGAGGTGCACCGAGAGCTTTACCGCCCCCGGCCTCTTCATGGTGGACCAGTAAGCGACCGCGCTCGTCCCCGTCAGCCGGCGAAGTGGAACGGGACCAGCGCCGGGCCGAGGTCCCGGTCGAGCTGCGACCACAGCTCGGGGTCCTCGTCGGCCCGCGGGCCGCGCAGGGCGGTCAGGGCGGCAAAACCCTGTGCCACCAGTGTGGCGTCCTCCGCCCCGGCGTCCAACCCGAAGTCGCTCGAGTGGGGGAAGGGTGAGCCGACGGTCAGCACGATCTCCCCCCTCTTCCCGGGCTCGCCCTCCATGACCGAGTGGGCCGCCTCGGCGGCCGCCGGGCCCTCGATCTCCTCGCGGTTCGGCGCCTCCCACGACACCGCCCCGCGGGCCGACTTGATCAGGCCCGCACCGCTGACGCGGGCCCAGCGCAGGCCGCGCACGTCGGCCAGCGGCAGCGCCGGCACGTTCAGGTTGAGCACGGTACGCGCGGGCGCCGCCAGCAGCAGCGGGATGAGGGCGACCGCCAGGTCGGCCGGCGACTCCCACGGTTCGGGGTCGGCGCCGGCGCGCAGCGACACCGCCAGCCCGCTGATCCCCAGTTGGCTGGCCGTGAGCACGGCCCCGACGGTGCCCGAGTGCAGAATGGAGCGGCCGACGTTCACGCCGTGGTTGATGCCCGACAGCACCAGGTCCGGTTTGGGCCCGACGGCGCCGAGCGCGCCGGCGATCACCGAGAGGGCCGGCGACGCATCGAGCCCGTAGGCCTCCACCCCCTCCGCCCCCTCCACGGTGGCGCGTTGGTAGGGGATGGTCGTCTTGTCGGTCACCGAGCCGACGGCGGCGCCGGCCCCGCTGTAGTTCGAGCTGGGGGCCACGACGACGATTTCGTGCGCCGGCCCGTCGCTGCCCACCTCGGCCGTCCATCGCATCAGTGCCCTGGTCAGCGCGGCCAGGCCGGGCGCACCCACCCCGTCGTCGTTGGTCACGAGGATCCTCACGTGACCCGACGCTACCGGCCACCGGCACGGCGCCGAAGGCCCGGACACCTGGCGTTCGCGGGCTGGTCACCGACGCCGATCCGCCCGGCTCCTCCGGGCTCACCCATTTTCGGGCCGTGGTCTGCTTCAATTCACTCGCCATGCCCCTGCGGACGCCCAGGATCTCCGTCGCCTCCCCCAGCGGGCAGCAGTGGCGCATCGGGCACGGCCGTCAGGAGGTCGTGGTGTGCGAGGTCGGGGCCACCTTGCGGGCCTACAGCGTCGACGGCGCCCCGGTCCTCGACGGGTTCGGCCCGGACGAGTGGTCGCACTCGGGGCGCGGCCAGGTGCTGGCGCCATGGCCCAACCGCCTGGCCGACGGGCGCTACGAGTTCAACGGAGTGCGGGCCCAGGCGGCCCTCGACGAGCCCGAGCGACGCAACGCCATCCACGGGCTGGTGCGCTGGCTGCCCTGGACGCTGCAGACCCGCCACCAGAACCAGGTGTCGCTCCGTCTCCAGCTGCATCCCTCACCGGGCTATCCCTTCTCCCTCCTGATAGAACTCGAGTACCACGTCGGGCGCGAGGGGCTGACCGTCAGTACCCAGGCGCGCACGCTCGAGGAGTCACCCATCCCTTTCGGCCTCGGCTTCCACCCCTACCTGACCGCCGGCACCGAGACGGTCGACGGCGCCATCCTCCACGTCCCGGCGCGCCACACGCTCGACACCGATGACCGCGGCCTGCCGACCGGTGCCCTCTCCCCGGTGGCCGGCACCGACCACGACTTCACCACCTCACGCTTCGTGGGCCCCGCCGTCCTCGACACCTGCTTCACCTCCCTGGAGCGCGACGCCGACGGCCGAGCCCTGGCGAGCCTCGATGCGCCGGGCGGCGCCACCGGGGCCACCCTGTGGGTCGACGGCGGCTTCCCGTACCTCATGGTGTACACGGGCGACACGCTGCCCGAGCTAGCCAGGCGCCGCCGCGCCGTCGCCATTGAGCCGATGACGTGCCCGCCCAACGCGCTGCGCACAGGCAAGGACCTGGTCGACCTCGAACCCGGGCAGGAGTGGACGGCCCGCTGGGGCATCACCCCCCGGTGAGCGTCCGGCCATGAGCGCCCCTCTCGACGGCCAGTCCGTCCTCGTCACCGGCTCGTCCAGCGGCATCGGCGAGGCGACGGCGCGTGCCTTCGCCGCCCTCGGCGCCGGCGTGCTGGTCAACTCGGCCCGCTCGGTAGACGAGGGCGAGGCAGTGGTGGCCTCGTTGCCCGACGCCCTCTACGTCCAGGGCGACATCACCGACCCCGAGGTCCCCGGCCGCCTGGTGGCCGCCGCCCTCGAGCGCTGGGGACGCCTCGACACTCTGGTCAACAACGCGGGGACCACCGCCCTGATCCCGCACCACGACCTCGCGGCGGCCTCCGTCGACGTGTGGCGCCGCATCTTCGAGGTCAACGTGTTCGGCACGTGGGCCATGTCGGTGGCCGCGGTGCCCGCGCTCAAGGCGTCGCAGGGGTCCATCGTCAACGTGGCCTCGGTAGCGGGTGTGCGCCCGACCGGGTCCTCCATCCCGTACGCCGCCAGCAAGGCCGCCCTCAACCACATGACGGTCCTGCTGGCCAAGGTGGTGGGGCCCGAGATACGGGTCAATGCGGTGGCACCGGGGTTGATCGACACGCCGTGGACGGCGGACTGGGACTTCGTGCGCGAGGTCGTGCAGCAGGCGACGCCTCTGAAGCGCTCGGGCCAGCCCGGCGACGTGGCCGAGGTCATCCTCGCCCTGGCCCGCTCGGCCTACGTGACCGGCCAGGTCCTCGTGGTGGACGGCGGGCTCTCGCTGACCAGCTGATCCGCCGGATCGGTTCCGTCGACACCGGACGTGGCAAAGTGCATCCCATGCGCTTCGTCGTCATGGGGGCCGGCGCCATCGGTGGTGCGGTCGGGGCCCGGCTGTTCCAGAAGGGATACGACGTGACCTTGGTGGCCCGCGGCGAGCACGGCCGTGCGCTCCAAGAGGATGGACTCGTCCTGGAGGCCCCCGAGGAGACCGTCACACTGCGCATCCCCACCGTGACCGAGGCGGCCGAGGTGTCGTGGAACGGCGACGGCGTGGTGGTGCTTCTGGCCGTGAAAGGCCAGGACACCGACGGCGCCCTGACCCAGCTGACCGTGGCGCCGCCGGAGACGGCCGTTGTCTGTATGCAGAACGGCGTGGACAACGAGCGGCGGGTGCTGCGCTTCTTCGCCGACACCTACGGCATGTGCGTCATGTGCCCGGCCACCCAACTCCATCCGGGAGTGGTGCAGGTGCACTCGTCGCCGGTGACGGGCCTGCTCGACCTGGGCCGCTTTCCCTCCGGCCTCGACGACCGGGGCCAGGCCATCGCGGACACCATCGCCACCACGACGTTCCAGTCCGTGGCCCGCCCGGACATCATGCGCTGGAAGTACCGCAAGCTGCTCATGAACCTCGCCAACGCGGTCGAGGCACTTTGCGGCCCGGAGGGCCGCTTCAGCGCGTTGACCAAGGAGGCGCAGCGCGAGGGCAAGGAGGCGCTGGCCGCCGCTGGGATCGACGTGGCCAGCGCCCAGGAGGACCGGGAACGGCGCGGCGACCACCTGCAGATGCGGTCGACCACGACGGGGGAGTGGAGCGGCGGATCGAGCTGGCAGAGCCTGGCCCGGGGAGCGGGTTCCATTGAGGCGGAGTACCTCAACGGAGAGATCGTGTTACTCGGGCGCCAGCACGGCATTCCGACGCCGGTCAACGCGCTGCTCGAGCGGCTGGCCATCCGGGCGGCCGTCGAGGGCAGCCCACCCGGTTCTTGGCGCATCGACGACCTGAGCGAGCGGGCGGGGGTGGCCCATGGCGAGTGAACGAGCGAGCGAGCTGGCGGACGATTTTGCCGCGGCCAACGGCGAGGCGATCGCCTTCGCACGCTCGTGCAGCGAAGCCGACTGGGCCTTGCCGGTGCCGGGCGAGGGGTGGACGGTCGGTGTGGTCCTGCATCACATCGGGGAGGGCCATTCGCACGCCTACCACTGGCTGCGAGCCATGGCGAGCGGCGAGGGCGTGGCAGAGACCGCCGAGGACATCGACCGGGGCAACGCCGAGCACGCCGTGCGCGCCGAGGACGCCGGGTCGGCGGAGACGGTGGCCCTGCTCGAGGAGAAAGGCACGCGGCTCGAGCTGATGCTGCGCGAGCTCAGCGAGGAGGATCTGGCCCGCACCGCCCCCTTCGGCCCGGCCGGCGGCCAAGTCCTTCCGACCGGCGACCTCGCCCCCGTCGCCGCCCGGCATACCCGCGAGCACCTGGCGCACGCCCGCAGCGCCGTGCGCCGCGACCTTTAGCGGAGGCTCGGGCGGGCGTCAGTCGGCGTGCAGCGCCGTTCGCACCTCGTCGCCGGAGTCGCGTTGGGGCGCACGGGGTGTCTCGATCCGCAGCTCGTGCACCGTGCCGCTGAAGGGTGCCGGCGGTGTGTACCGGGAGGACACCGGAAACCCCGAATCGTGGGCCAGCCGCAGGCCGGCACCGCCGTGCTGCAGGGCCATTGGCAGCATGCCGGCCACGGGCGTCGTGTCGACCTCGACGCCGTCGACGAGCAGCGCCATGTGACCGCTGGCGGCCGCCCGGTCCGTGTCGTAGTGCACGGCGATCTCGTGCCGGCCGGTCGCCAGCGCCGTGGTCGAAGCCAGCTCGAGGGTGTCCACGGCACGGGCGAACGTGAAGTGCGCCCGCCCGTCGACCACGTAGAGGGCGTAGCCGCCGAACCAATCGCCGAGAGCGAAGACGACCCCCTCGGGCGCACCGGGGCCGGGCTCGATGTCGGCCGTCATGCGGAACCCTCCCCAGAGGAGGGGAACGGACTCGTCGGCTACCGGGCCGCCACCAGGTCGGAAGACCCGGGCGGACCCCGCGGGCCACACCGGTGGGATGAATCCCGCGAACCGGTCGACCAGGCCGTCGGAGACGGGGAGGACATGGTTCCGCCCCGCCTCGGCGTCCCACAGCTGGCGTAGTTGCTCGAGGCGCTCCGGTTCGTCGTCGGCGCGGTCGACGGCCTCGGAGAAATCGGCCGACAGGTCGAAGAGCTCCCAGCGGTCCTCGTCGAAGTTGCGGCTCCCGACGGCCAGCTCCTCCTCGTCGAGCACGCCCGTGAGGATGTGGTTGGTCGTCGCCTTCCAGCCCTCGTGGTAAATGGAGCGCGACCCCATCATCTCGAAGTACTGCGAATGGTGCAGCTCGGGCGCCGACGCGTCGTCGAGGGTCGGGACCAGGCTGATCCCGTCGACCTCCTGCTGGGTCACGCCGTCCACCTCGTCCGGCCACTCCAGCCCGGCCGCCGCCATGACGGTGGGCATCAGGTCGATGACGTGGGCGAACTGCGATCGCACCGCCCCCGGTCGAGCCACGCGGCCGCCCCAGTTGACGATCAGCGGGGTGCGGGTCCCGCCGAGCCAGGTGTAGCGCTTCCACAGCTTGTGCGGGGTGTTGCCCGCCCAGGCCCACGCCCACGAGTAGTGGTTGTAGGTGCTGAAGCCGCCCCAGTCGTCGTAGTGGCTGAGATTGTCCGTCAGCGACTCGCGGACGTGGGCGGTGAAGCGGTGCTCGTTGAAGCTACCGAGCTGGCCACCCTCGGCGCTGGCGCCGTTGTCGGAGAAGACCATGACCAGGGTGTCGTCCATCACCCCGAGGCTCTCGAGTGAGGAGAGCAGCCGACCGATCTGTGCGTCGGTGTGGGTCAGGAAGCCGGCGAAGACCTCCTGTTGGCGAGCCAGGAGGCGGCGTTCGTCGTCGGAGAGGTCGCTCCAGGCCTTCACCCATTCGGGCCGGGGGGTGAGCACCGTCCCTTCGGGCACGACGCCCGTGGCCACCTGGCGCGCGAAGACCTCCTGGCGCCAGGCGTCCCACCCTTTGTCGAACACGCCGCGGTAGGGATCGACCCACTCGGGCGCGACGTGGTGCGGGGCGTGCATGGCCCCGAGCGCGAAATAGAGGAAGAAGGGCTTGCCCGGGGCCGCCTGCTGCTGGTCCTGCACCATCCGCCCGGCCTGGTCGGCCAGGTCCTCGCTCAGGTGGTAGCCCTCCTCGGGGCGGCGGGGCGCGTCGATGTAGTGGTTGTCGCAGACCAGGTTCGGCGTCCAGTGGTTCGTGTCGCCCTGCAGGAACCCGTAGTAGCGCTCGAACCCGAGGCCGAGGGGCCAGGTGTCGAACGGTCCGGCGGCCGACCGCTGCCAGCGCGGGGTGAGGTGCCACTTGCCGACAGCCAGCGTCGAGTAGCCGGCGTCGCGCAGCAAGCGGGGGAGGGTGGCGGCCGTCTTGGGCAGGCGGGCGTGGTAGCCGGGGAAGCCGAGTGGGATGTCGGCCAGGAAGCCCATCCCGACGGCATG
>DATNLP010000247.1:0-5385 GCA_035602795.1 Acidimicrobiales bacterium
GCCTCGGCGGATCCGCCGAGGCGGAGGAGGCGGGCCTGAAGGGCGGCCAGGTGGGCGGTGACAACCGGCGGCGGCGCCGCCGCGAGGTCGCTTCTGGCCGAGAGAACGGTCTCCAGCGCCAGTTCCCGCTTTCCGTCCGCCTCCTGCAGGAGCGCTGACTCGAGATGGCCGAACCACGAGAGCTGGCTGCGTCGATTTGCCTCGGCCCGCACGATGCCCTCGTGGAGCGCGAGCGCGGCGTGACCTGGGTCTCCCTTCTCCATGGCAACCAGAGCGGACGTCATGTAGGCCTCGGCGATACAGGGATGGGCCAACAAGCCGACTTCCTTCGCAATGGCCAGGGCCTCGTCTGACAAGGCAACCGCTCGTTCCGTGTGGCCGCACCAGGCCTCCAGCAGGCCGAGGGACCCCAGGCCGCCGACCTTCCAGACCGGATAGGTCGCACCTCGGGTGGCGAGTGCCCGATTGAGCCAGACCCGAGCCTGGTCGAGATCGCCGGCCTGGAAATGGGCCCGACCACGGGACCCGACCGCCAAGGTCTCGAGCGACGCCGGATGGCTCAGATTCAAGATGGGGGGGATCTGGGCGTCGCCGACCCGTTCGAGCAGCTCGAGCGCATGATTGGCCATATCGAGCGAGACGTCGGCGCGGGGCCGCCATTGGACCATGGTGGCGAGAAAGGCCTGGGCACACACCCTCTCGCCCTCCGACGAGCCGGTGTCGTTCGCCAGGCGTCCCAGTATGTCCTCGGCTCCTGCCGCCAGACCTTCGGCCGCCATGAGCATGCCGAGGAGCAGACTGACGTCGTGCCTGTCGGCTCGAACCGACTCGGGAACCTCGGAGATCCAACGGATGACGGTAGCCATTTCGCCCTTCTCCAACACCTCGGAGCCCCGGGCCATGATGACGTCGAGAGCGTCATCCCAGTTCCCGGCCCGAAGCAGGTACTCGAGCGCGGGGCTCACCTCGCCGCGCTCGAGGTGCCATGCGGCGGCCCGGTTGAGCAGGCGGGCCTCGGCACCGGGCCGCTCTGCTCGCAGCTTGAAACGCAGCAGGTCTCGGAAGAGTTGATGGAATCGAAACCACTGGCGTCGCGTGTCCAGGGGAACGAGGAACATCGAATCCCGCTCCAACTCTTCGAGGACGAGCTGGGGACTCGGCGCGTCCGTCAGATGGGCGAGCAGTTCCGCACACATTGAGTCGAGTACGGAGATGTGCAGAAGGAGTTCACGCCGGTCGTCCGGCTGCGCCTGCAGTACCTCCTCACTGAGGTAGTCGGCGATGAGCCGGTCGTCCCCGCTGAACTGAATGACGAACTCGTCCGCATCGTCGTAGAGCCTGAGCGTCATTCCCGCCAGCTGCAGGCCGGCGGCCCATCCTTCCGTCCGGGCGACCAGGGCGGCCACGCGGTCCGCTCCGAGGGACCGACCGGTGATGTGCTCCAGCAGTGCGGCAGAGTCGACCTCGTCGAGGGCCAGGTCGGACTGGCGGATCTCGATTAGTTGGTGGCTCAGTCGATGACGGCTCCAGGCGATCGGGAGGTCGGTCCGGCTGGACAGCACCAAATGGACATTGGGCGGAAGAAGGTGGGCGAGGCGAGCCAGATCGGAGATGAGCACGGCATTCGAAAGGTGGTGGAGGTCGTCAAGGACGATGACCACTTCGGGCAGCTCGGCCAACTCGGCTTCGAGAGCTTCGAGCAATGGCGTACCCAGCCCGCCTCCATGCAGTGAGGTCAGGGCGGTGAGATCGGCAAAGTCCGGGCTGACGGCCCGGAACCCCTGGAGTAGGCGATGGGAGAAGCGGACCGGGTCATCGTCCTCCTCAACGACCTCCAACCAGACGAAGTCCAGCTCAGGATGGGTCGCAGCCCATTGGGCGAGGAGTACCGACTTTCCCGCTCCCGCAGGGGCCACGATCAACGTGAGGGACTGGACGAGCGCCTCGTCCAGCTGTTGTCTTAACGGTGCACGATCGACTGCGTACGACGGCGCGACAGGTGGAGCAGGCATGATGGCCTCGTTCTCCCGCCATGGGAGCCCCTCGTACCCGCAATTTTGGGCATCAGGGGCCGACCCAACCAGGGGCGAAGGTCCTTTTCCCTTGGGGTGAAACAATCAGGTGGACTTCTTGTGAGGAACCTGTGACGGGCGGGTGTGACCACGCCTCACCGCGGCGAGGACAGCAGTGGGTTCCCTCGGTGGCGAGCAGGGCGCCCGCGAGCCCCGTGTGCGGTTGTGCGCCCGAAATCTCCGACCATTTCGGGTGTCCGACGGTCTTCCCCTAGTGACGTCTGGTAGCGCAGGTCGCGCTGACCTTATTTCTCACTGACCGGGTTGACCGATACCAACTCGATGTTGAGGTCGCTGAGCACACGGAACAACCGATGAAGTGCTTCCTGATCAGGGACCGTTCCGACGAGATGTGTCAGCCCCTGATCCACATCAGCGGCCTCGAAGTCCTCAAACGCGGCGACGAGCCCCGGGCTCAGTCGTCCCCGCACAATGACTCTGTACGTCCTGTCAGGCACAGCAGCTTCCCCTCTTGGGTGGAATTCGATTCGCAGCGCCACGGCCGTGGATGGCCGAGGCCGCGCGTCTTGACACACACTGCGTTCGGCCGGCCACACGTCGGTGGGGTCACGCAGTGCATCGGCTGAGCGGGCACGGCCATGGCCGCTCGCGCTTCGAGCCGCCGGCAGTATAGGAACGGCTCCTCCCAATTGGGGGGTCAGTGGGGCCGATCCTTACCTGGGCCTTAATCGTGACTCCGAGCCGGGCGACCACCTCGTGCGGGCGCACTGAACCGGCCCGAGCGGTGGCGAAGGGCGGGACTGAGGACGGGGCAGTGAGCGCCTTGGCCCGAGGGCACGATCACCCTCCAGGGGTGACGACATTTCCCCTCGTCCGTTCCAGCATGAACACGATGTGTGCCCATCGTGTTCATGGGAGCCGTGTGTTCCGGCACGCACCGTCGGAGTAGGGATGTCCCGTGAGGGAGGGTGTTGCGGTGTCAGTTGGAGGGGTGTCCAAAGAACCCTGACTTCGCGTCATCGCAGGGGCTCACGACAACGGAAAGGATCCGCTTGAATGCCGGAAGTTTCGAAATCGTAGTGAAGGGACGACTGAGCCCCACGTTGATCGCAGCAATGGACGGATTCGAGGTCAAACGATGCGACCTCGGCTTGACCCACTTGGTCGGGTGGGTGCCCGATCAAGCCCGATTGCACAGCACGTTGGAGTTGCTCAGGGATCTCAACATCGAGCTGGTGTCCGTGAATCCGATGGAGTCCCCAGCACCGAAAGCGCGTCAGGGCAAAGAAGGCAGCACGCCGCCAGGAGGGACCGATGCCTGATTCGGTCAACCGCTTCGTGCCCCCGTGGATCACGGATCCCTGATGTCTCGCGCAGACAGGCGCAGCGTCGCCCTGGTCCGCCAATAGCCCAGAAGGACGGCTCCACCACACCTACGAACGGTTCGGGAGGCAACTGTGCTCGACGCCATGCCGGCTACCACGGACATCGCCATTCGGCGGCTTCGAGTGGAGGTACGTTGACCGCGGTCGACCTCGTCGCGGTGCGCACGACTGCCCTCGAGCGCGGGCGACGCCGACTGAGGGACCTGGGCCTGCTCGCCGGCGACCCGGGGGCCTCGTGACGCTCGCCGAGAGGAGCGCGCCGGGATTCTCGGACGGAGCGTCGAAGCCGGCCGCCGCTCCTTCCCGCCGGTCCGGCCCCGTCGACCCCCGTCTCTTGCATTACGCACGTGGGACCCGCCGCTACCTGCTGTTGACCGTTGTGCTCGGTGGCGTGACCGCGGGCCTGGTGCTGGCCCAGGCCTGGCTGATCGCCAACACCATCTCCGATGTCGTCGTGCACCATCGGGGCCTGGCACAGGTCCGCACGCTGGTGGTGCTGCTCGCCGTGGTCATCTGCGGTCGCGCGCTGGTGGCCTGGCTCGGAGAACGCGCCGCCCAGCGTGCGTCGGCGTCGGCCAAATCGGACCTGCGGACCGCCCTGGTGGAGCGGATCGTCGAACTCGGGCCGGCCGGCATCGATCGGGAACGCTCCGGCCGCCTCGTGGTGATGTCCACCAGTGGCATCGACGCCCTGGACAGCTACTTCGCCCGCTACCTGCCACAGCTCTTCTTGGCCGTCATCGTCCCGGTCACCATCATCGTCGTGATGCTGGGGGCCGACTGGATATCGGCGGTGATCATCGCGGTGACGGTGCCCCTGATCCCGCTCTTCATGGCGCTGGTGGGCGCCTCGACGAAGGTGCGGATGCGACGACAGGCCCGGCTGCTCCAGCGCCTGGCCGGCCACTTCCTCGACGTGGTCGCCGGCCTCCCGACCCTCAAGGTCTTCGGGCGGGCCAAGGCCCAGGTGGCCGCGGTGCGCGACATCACGAACCGCTACCGCACCGCCACCATGGCCACCCTGAAGCTGGCGTTCCTCTCGTCCCTCATCCTCGAGCTTCTGGCCACCTTCTCCGTGGCGCTCGTTGCGGTGGCGGTCGGCCTTCGCCTGCTCGGCGGCCATGTGAGCTTCGCCACGGCCCTGTTCGTCCTCATTTTGGCTCCCGAGGCCTACCTGCCACTCCGACTCCTCGGGACGAACTACCACGCCAGCGCCGAAGGGATGAAGGCGGCTGAGGACATCTTCGAGGTCCTCGAGCGACCCGTGCCGGCGCACGGCTGCCGTCGCGACGTCCCCGACCCTTCCACCTCCCCGGTGCGGATCGAGCAGCTCGACGTCTGCTACCCGGATCGGACGGTCCCGGCGCTGCGCGACTTCTCTCTCTCCATCGCACCCGGGGAAGTGGTGGCCATCGCCGGTCCGAGCGGCTGTGGCAAGTCCAGCCTTCTCGCTGTCCTCCTCGGCCTGGTTCCCGCTTCCCGCGGCTCGGTCAGCGTCGGTGGGATCGATCTGGTCGACCTCGACCCCGATGCGTGGAGGACGCGGGTGGCCTGGGTGCCACAGCGCCCGCACCTCTTCGCCTGCTCCATCGCCGACAACGTGCGGCTCGGCAGGTCGAACGCCACGGACGACGAGCTGCGGTCTGCCATCAGCGCTGCCGGGCTCGACGACGTGGTGGACGGACTGCCCGAGGGACTGGCCACGATGCTGGGCACCGAGGGTGCGGGGCTCTCGGCGGGGGAGCGGCAGCGCGTCGCCCTCGCCCGGGCCTTCCTCCGGGACTCGCCCCTCCTTCTCCTCGATGAGCCCACGGCAAATCTCGATGGCGCGACCGAGGATGGCGTGTTGTCCGCCGTGCGGCGTCTCATGACCGGTCGCACGGTCGTGATGGCGGCCCACCGGCCCTCCCTGTTGGCCGTCAGTGATCGGGTGGTCCGACTGGCTACGCCCGCCGCGGCGGGGGGGG
>DATNLP010000253.1:0-3409 GCA_035602795.1 Acidimicrobiales bacterium
GTGGAAGTACACCTCCAACTCGTGGGAGTCGGTCGGTGACGGCCACGCCATGGCCATCTGGGCCGGGGCCGACGTCATCGACATGGAGTGCGTGCAGTTCCACCCCACCGGGATGGTGTGGCCCCTGTCGGTGCGCGGCATCCTCGTCACCGAGGGCGTGCGCGGTGACGGCGGCGTGCTGCGCAACTCCGAAGGCACCCGCTTCATGTTCAATTACGTGGCCCCCATGTTCCGGGCCGAGACGGCGGAGACCGAGGAGGAGGCCGACGCCTGGTACGACGACCACATCAACTACCGGCGCACGCCCGACCTGCTCCCCCGCGACGAGGTGGCCCGGGCCATCAACTCAGAGGTGAAGGCGGGGCGGGGCACCCCGCACGGCGGCGTCTACCTCGATATCGCTTCGCGGCGCACGCCCGAGTACATCAAGCGGCGGCTCCCCTCGATGTACCACCAGTTCATGGAGCTGGCCGGCGTCGACATCACCGCCGAGGCCATGGAGGTCGGCCCCACGTGCCACTACATGATGGGCGGGGTGAGGGTCAACGCCGAGACGCAGGCCGCCACCGTGCCGGGCCTCTTCGCCATCGGCGAGGTCTCGGGCGGCATGCACGGAGCCAACCGCCTCGGCGGCAACTCGCTCTCGGACCTGATCGTCTTCGGCCGCCGGGCAGGCATCGGCGCGGCCGACTTCGCCGACGGCCGGACCGGGTCGCCGAGCGTCGACGCGGCGGCGGTCGCCTCGGTGATCGACGAGGCGTTCGCGCCGTTCGGGCGTGAGGACGGCTACAACCCCTACACCGTCCACGAGGAGCTGCAGGAGACCATGCAGGCGCTGGTCGGCATCATCCGCACCGGCCCCGAGCTCGAGGAGGCGCTCGCCAAGCTGGAGGACCTCAAGCAGCAGACGGCCAAGGTGCAGGTCAAGGGGGGCCGGGCCTACAACCCGGGCTGGAACCTGGCCACCGACCTGCCGTCCATGATCACCACGTCCATCGCCGTGGCCCAGGGCGCGCTCAACCGCAAGGAATCGCGGGGCGGGCACACCAGAGAGGACTACCCGGGCCCCGATCCCGAGATGGGCAAGGTCAACTTCGTGCAGCACCAGACCGGCGAGCGTGGCTACCTGGCGCCCATCGCCATCGCGCCCCAGCCGCTGCCGGTCATGCCGCCCGAGCTGCAGGCACTGTTCGAGGAGGGACACTGATGGCCGACGACAAGGTGACCATGCGGGTGTGGCGCGGTGACGACGAGGGCGGTGAGTTCACCGATTACGTCATGCCCGCCGTCGAGGGTGAGGTGGTGCTCGATGTGATCCACCGCATCCAGGCCGACCCCGCCCCCGACCTGGCCTGCCGCTGGAACTGCAAGGCCGGCAAGTGCGGGTCGTGCTCGGCCGAGATCAATGGACGCCCGCGCCTGATGTGCATGACGCGCATGGACCAACTTCCCGAAGGGCCGGTGACGGTGGCGCCCATGAAGACGTTCCCCATCATCCGCGACCTGGTGACCGACGTCTCGTTCAACTACGAGGTGGCCAAGACGATCCCCGCCTTCGAACCGGGCCCCGAACCCGAAGGCGGCTACCGCATGCAGCAGATCGACGTCGAGCGCGGCCAGGAGTTCCGCAAGTGCATCGAGTGCTTCATGTGCCAGGACGTCTGCCACGTGATCCGTGACCACGAGGACAACAAGCCCAAATACGCCGGCCCGCGCTTCTTCATCCGCTTCGCCGAGCTCGAGATGCACCCGCTCGATGTCAACGACCGTCGCGAGCTGGCGCACGACAGGGGCCTCGGCATGTGCAACATCACCAAGTGCTGCACCGAGGTTTGCCCCGAGCACATCAAGATCACCGACAATGGCATCATCCCGATGAAAGAACGGGTGGTCGACGCCCGCTACGACCCGGTGGCCTGGCTCGGACGCAAGATCACGGGGCGCACGAAGAAGACCGCTGAAGAGGCCGCCGCCGGCTGAGCCGGAGGTGCGGCCTCGCCGCGCCGTGCCCCTCCATGCCCCGCTACCTTTCGCCGGAATGGGTGCAGTCCTTCGACGCCGCGCTCGGCGGGCTCGACCTCACCGACGCGGTCGCGGCCGCCGGTGCGGGCTCGCTCGCCGCGGCCGACGGTGCCTTCAGCGTGGCCCAGGTCGTCCAGGGCGTCCCGGGTGAGGCCGGTGACGTGCACGTGCGGCTGAGCGTCGCCGACGGCCACGTCCACCTGGCGCTCGACGACGGCGACACGCCGGCGACCGCCACCATCGTGCTCGGCTACGCCGACGCGCTGGCCCTGTCCACCGGTGAGCTCGACGCGGCCGACGCGCTGGCCGACGGGCGCGTGCGCGTCCGCGGCGACCTGGCCGCGCTGGTCGCCGGCCAGGAAGTCCTCGCCGCGGCCTCGGCGCAGCTCGGCTCCACTTTGGCGGACCTGAACGACCCGCCGGAGTAAGGACGTGGCCCGCGCCCGCCCACCAGACTTCGGGGGCCGTTACGCCGGCCGCGTGGCCGTGGTGACGGGCGCCTCCGCCGGCCTCGGGGCCCAACTGTGCCGGGACCTGACCCACGCCGGCGCCGTCGTCGTGGGCCTGGCCCGCAACACCGAGCGGCTGGAGGAGCTCAAGGTCGAGCTGCAGAAGGATTCGCCGTCCTCGGAGACCATCACCTGCGACGTGGCCGACACCGACGCGGTGCGCCGGGCACTACACGACGTCGCCTCCTCGAAGGGGTCCATCGACCTCCTGGTCAACAACGCCGCCATCGACCCCGGCGTCCGGCTGGTCGACATTACCGAGGCCGACTTCCGCCGCACCCTCGACGTGAACTTCTTCGCCCCCGTGGCCGCCACCCTGGCTGTCATCGACACGATGGCGGAGCGGGGCCACGGGATCATCGTCAACGTCTCCTCCGACGGCGGCCGGCTGCCCTCACCGGGGCCCGGGGCCTACCCCTCCTCCAAGGCGGCCCTGTCGGCCTTCAGCGAGTCGATCTCCTTCCGGCTGGGGCCCCGGGGGGTCCACGTGCACGTCGTCTACCCCGCCTTCATGCCCACCGCGCTGGGACTCGGCGCTCTGGGGCGCGGGCTGCGCCGGCCGCCCCGCCTGACCACCCGCAGTGTCGAGGCGGTGTCACGCCGGATCCTGGCCCAGGCGGGCGGTCCCTCGCTGGAGATCAGCGTCTCAGGGCTGATCGACGCAGCGATGGTGTTCCGCGCTGTCATGCCCCGCACCTACCACCGGTTGCGCCGCAACTGGTAGATGGGCATTGACCAGGGTCGGCCGAACCTGAGCCTGACCTGGGTGATCCCGGGAGCGATGAATTGGCCCCCCGTTGGGCGAGAGTGGTCTCTGACGCCTAGGCGAACAACAGGTGACAGAACTATCGTGTCCGCACCGGCTCGCAAACGTCGGG
>DATNLP010000275.1:0-4461 GCA_035602795.1 Acidimicrobiales bacterium
GGACGCCACCATGAAGTAACCCTGGCCATCCGAGGACGGCACCATGCCCACGATGGGATCATTCAATCTCTTCTGATCTGACGAGCCGGCCGGGGCAAGTCCGATTCCGGGAATCGAACCGTAGAAGTTCGCGTCACCAAAAGTGAAGATCCCGCCATCGGACGCCACCAGCCAATACCCTCCACCGTCGTCGGTGCGGGCCAAGCCCACGACGGGTTTGTTGAGGTGCATTGAGCCGGTCGAGCCGAAGAACTTGGCGTCGCCGAAGGAGAAGATCCCGCCGTCGGTCGCGTTCAGCCAGTACCCTCGATCGTCGGGGGTGGTCGCCATGCCGACCACGGCGTCGTTCAGAGTGGTGCCGGACATGTCCCCGTATGACGTGGCATCGCCGAACCGCTCGACCTCGCCCCGACTGGACACGACCCAGTAGCCGCCGCCGTCGTTCGTCCCGGCGAGGCCGAACCAGTCCGATCCCGATCCCACGTCGGACACCGTCCGGGCGTGCAGAGGTGCAGGAGCGGAGCCATGCAGGGGAACGGGGTCCGGGTTGGAGCCCGCCAGCAGCGGCGCCACGCATGCGGCAATCCCCAACAGCAAGACACCGACCAGCGCCACGTGGGCCAGCACGCCATCCCTGCGCCAGGCCGATCGTCCCCCCGCGTAGCTGGGCCTGTTCATCGCCCCCCAGATCGTGTGCGGAGGCGCGGAGCGCGCAGGAACGCGCTGGTCAGAGCACGCGTTGGTGGATCCTGCTCAAAGTCCCGCGTGTCTCGCTCCGCGAACAACCCCCTTAGGCCGTCCGACTGATTCTTCCCAGCAGCGAACCCGTGCAAACTCCGGATTCCCCCTCGCCGTCGCCTGCAGGATGCACGAAAGCGATTTCATTACGGATGCAGGTTCGTTGCTGGGCGGTTGGCTGGCCTGTCCGAGGCACACTTATGCGCGTTAATTTGGCACACGTTGTCAATCGGCGTTCTTACGCGAGCTACCCCAGCATGGCACGCTCCCGTTCGAGTCCCAAGCAGCGGGCAGGCGAGAAACGTCAGCTGCCCTCCGCCGCCGCCGCCTCGAGCGTCGAGAGCGGCACCGCGTTGGTCGGCCTAGGCAGGTGCAGCGTCTCACCCCAGCGCGTGAACGTCACGATCTCGCCTTTGTTCTGGGTGCTTGTCCCGCTGGACTCGACCGCCTCCACCGGAAGCGATCGCGAATTGGCAGTGACGAAGAGCGTCACGCGTCCGCTGGCGTCTGGGCCCTCCCCCGAGATGCTCCTCACCCACTGCCGGTCCACCTTCGTCCGCTTGCCGGCGATCAGGGTGCCCGAAGGGGTCACGTTGGCCAGGGCGGGGACGAGGGTCACGTTTCCCGCGACGGATCCGAACGAGGGGTCGCTCTGCTGCACCGATGCCCAGTGGCCGACGATGGAGGGCACCAGCGAGCTCGGCATCCCGAAGTATGAGCTCAGTCCTTTGCTATTTCCCGAGATGTAGGCGGTGCTGTTCACCAGCACGACGGAGGCCAGTTCATTGCCGATGGCGACCGTCTGCTCACCCGTCTTCAGGCCGGAGTCCTGGACCACTTTGCCCGTGGTCGAACCCGAGAAGAACTGCACCGTGATCCGCACCGAGCCGGCGTGGGTCGCGTTGCGCAGCGACTGCGTGAGCACCTGCTTCGCCGAGGTCGAGCTCACGTTGGCCGCGGCCGAGGCCCCCGAGGCCATGGTCAGGCTGAGTGCCAGACAGGCGACGAGGGCAAGACCTCGGCGCACTGCCTTCGCGGTGGAGTCGGCCGCGGAGGTGCTCATGACACCGGCAGCGTAGGCCATCCCCGCAGCGGGGTTGCCCGCGCCCCTGAAACCGTTCGCGTGCCGTTCACCTGGCGACAACGCCTGGTGTCGGGGCGATGACGCCCGGACGGGATGCGGGCGCCGGTCGTGTCGCCACGAGCCTGGCACCGCTCCCGCACGAGCGCCCCTGAACGAAATCAGCCCACGTTCAGGTCCAGCCCGCTATGCCGCAACCACCGCCTCCGCAGTCGGCCTGACGGCGGAGGCTCCACCACCCGAGTCACCACCGAGCGTGCCCCGCGACTGCTTCACCGCGATGACGATCCCGATGGCGAGCAGCCAGATGGGAAACCCAAGGAGGGCAAAGAAGCTGAGCGGGCCGGCCGCACCTATTACGCCGACCAGGATCGAGTACCACCCGAGCAGCTTGGGCAGAGGCGCGATGGCGCGGTTGAGCAGGATGGCCAGCCCGACCGAGAGGGTCAGGAAGTCCAGGCCGGCGAGGATCAGCAGGAAGTTGTTGGCGCTGTAGAAGTTGACGAAGTGCGCCACGGTGTAGTCGTGGTTATGCGACGCCAAGATGATGGTGACCTCGAAGCTCCCGGCCACGATGATCCCCGCGATCAGGATGACGGCCGAGGCGAAGGCCATGTTGGGCCACAGCCGCTGACCGCCGGCCTCAATGAGCACGGTGCGCAGCTGCGTAACGAAGATCAGGAGCAAGAAGAGCGCCAGCCCCACCATCCAGATGCTGGCCCACTGCGCATTGACGTGCGTGTTGTACCAGTGCGCCACGGTCATCCCCGACGCGTTCTCGCCGGGCGAGCCGCTCGAGAGTGGCCCGAACGAGACGAAGATCAACGCCGCCGCCACGAGGCCGATCAGCCACAAGAAGCGGTTCAAACTGGAGTCCTTCATTTGGTTCCCCTTTCACCTTTTTCTGGCGCGAGCTGCCCACGGAAGGCGCCCGCACGTTCCAGCCCCAATTGTGCCCCGTCTCGCCGGAAAATGAAGGATCCTGGCACCCGCAGGCAATGGTCGTGCCAGCACCCCCCTTTGCGGTGGCCAGCTCCCTCTTCGTCCGCGCGGGCGGGCTGTTCTCATTCGCGTTGCCGTCCATGGCGCAGGAACCCGGGTCCGGGCCCCCAACGATCGTTCGGCCAGGTCGCCGATGGAAGCCCTGCGCTCCCGCTGGAGCGCTCCCGCGGCTGAGTCGGTCCGCCTGGCAGATCTCCCGAAGGGCGAGCACCATCGCGCCGCGCTCACGTGCGCGGTCAGGGTCACCCTCGCCTGGATCATCATTTTTCGGCGCCTACTACCTCCTCCCAGGCGTCGGCCGCTCGGGCTTCCGGGCCTTCAACCGCCTCGCCGCCGACATCGCGTTCGTCGAGGCGGTGCTGGCCTGGCAGGTCCAGCACATCGCCCGGGCTCGCCTGCCCGAGTTGCGGGCCATCGAGGCCCTCGGCGTCGTCATTGCACTGTTTCTCGTCGCGTTCTCGTCCACATATCTCGGTATGTCCGACGGCGCGCCGCTGACCTTCACGCAGAGCCTTGACCACACGTGTGCGCTCTGATTCACCATCACCATCTTCTCGACCGTCGGCTTCGGTGACATCACACGCGTACCGACACGGCCCGCCTCGTCGTCTCCGCTCAGATGCTGCTCGACCTGGCCATCATCGGGGCCGTCGTGCGCCTGATCTTTAGCGCGGCCCGCAGCCGGGTCACGCCGGCCACCCGGACCGACGCGTAGCGGGTCGCCGACCACCCTCGCCGCGGCCCGCCACCGCCGCCCCCGCCCCGGCACCCCGACGGCGCGAATTCGCGCTGCGCCGGGAACGTTGGCGTGCCCCCGGCCGTTGCTAGCCTGATTCCGTGCGTCTCGCGGTCCTCGTTTCAGGCACCGGGACCATCCTCCAGGCCATGTTCGAAGGGGGGCTCCCGGTCACCAGCGTCGTGTCAGACCGCCCCTGTGTCGCCCTGGCGCTGGCCGAGGACCACGGCGCCGTGCCGGAGCTGGTCGACCGGGCGCTTTACGGCGGGTTCGGCCCCGACTTCGACCGGGCCGGCTTCACGGCCTCGGTCGCCGCTGCCCTTGTGGCGCACCAGGTGGATCTCGTCGCCATGGCCGGCTTCGGGACCGTCATGACCGGGTCGGTGCACGTGGCCTTTCCCGCCCGCATCCTCAATACGCACCCCTCCCTGCTGCCGGCCTTTCCGGGTTGGCACGGGGTGCGCGACGCCCTGGCGGCGGGGGCCACAGAGACCGGCTGCACCGTCCACCTGGCCTCGCTCGAGGTCGACGCCGGTCCCGTCCTGGCCCAGGAGGCCGTCCCCGTGTTCCAGAGTGACACCGAGGAGACGCTGCACGAGCGCATCAAGGTGGTCGAACGGGTCCTGTACCCTGCCACCATCGCCTGGGCCCTGGACGAGCTCGCGGCGGGACGGGAGATCGAAGGCCCGGCGTGGCGCCCCCCGGTTACGGTCGGCGGCACGTCCGGCGAGAGAGAAGGAGCGGACGGGAGATGACGACGTGAGGGCCTTGCTGTCGGTTTACGACAAGGACGGCCTGGTCGAGCTGGCCCAGGGCCTCTCCGACTTGGGCTGGGAGCTGGTCGCCAGCGGCAACACGGCGGCTCGGCTGGGTGAGGCGGGCATCGCCCATCTCGAGGTAGCCG
>DATNLP010000277.1:0-6772 GCA_035602795.1 Acidimicrobiales bacterium
GGACGCCACCAGCCAGTACCCGTTCCGATCGCCTGTGGGCGTGATGCCGACCACTGGCCGCTGCAGGTGCATGGAGCCGGTCGAGCCGTGGAAGCCGGCCGAGCCGAAGTTGAAGATGCCCCCGTCGGAACCCACCAGCCAGTAGCCGTGTGACGACGGAAGCGGAGGCGGAGGCGACGGGACGGGGGCGTCAATGGTCAGCGTGAACATCTGCGTGGCCGGCGGACCGTTCCCGTTCGACGCCACCAGGCATACCGTGTACGCGCCGCCTTCGCCGTCGACCGGCGTCCCCTCCAGGGTCGCGGTGGCGCCACCCGTGTAGTCGAACGAGATGCCGGACGGGAGCGCGGAGGGCGTGCACCCCACGAAAGCGGTGTCGCCGATGGAGCTGACGGCCGGCGTGGCGGTCGTGGCGACGTCGAATACACCCGCTGCGCCGGCGGAGAACGTGGTGGCGTCAGCGCTGGTGATGGCCGCTGCGGTGTAGGTGTAGAGGTCGGCGGGCGATATCGCGCTGGTGCCGCCGGGCGTCGTCACCGTGATGTTCACCGCGCCGACGTTGATGGAGCCCGGGATGGTGGTGGTGATCTCGTTCGAGCTGTAGCTCATGGACCCGATGCTGGCCACCGTCCCGAAGTCGACGATGGGTGTGGCCCCGTCGTTGAAGTTCGACCCTTCGATGGTCACGCTGCCCGAAGGCACCTCGGGGCCTGACGTCGGCGCCACGGACGTAATGGTGGGCGCGTCCGTCGGTGCGTAGGTGAACTCGTTGACCCCCGGTTTGCCGGTGGAGCTCGACGACCCGCTGGTGGTCACCGTCACCACGACCTGGTCTGTGGCCGTCCCCGCCGGGTCGGCCGGCGCGTCTGCGGTCAACTGGCCGTCCCAGTCGACCTGGACGTTGGTGGCCGGCACCCCGCCGAAGAAGACCTGCGGCGCCGGGTTGGTCCCGAAGTAATTGCCCTCGATCGTCACCGGCGTCCCGGCGGCGGTGTTCGCCGAGGATGCGGGCAACACTTGGACGACATCCGGGGCGGCCGGGGTCGACGGCGTCGGCAGCGAGCTCGGCGTCAGAGTGTCGATGAGCGAGTCGGGCGTGCCTTCCTCGTTGGCGAAGATCTCGGTGTACTGGCCATTGGTCGTGTTGGCGTCGCCCATGTCGGCCGTCTGCGACCCCGCGGTCACCCAGGGACCCAGAATGTTGTCCCGATGGCCCCAGCAGTCGCGATCCGACGGTGAAGTGCACCCGATGTTGGTGCCGCCGTAGCCGTCGTTGTACATCCAGGCGTAGTCCGCACCGAGCGGCGTGTAGTCGAGCGCGAAGATCGACCCGGCCGAGCTGTAGTCGAACCCGTTCGGCGGTGCCGGGTCCTTGTTGTCTTGTGCAGCCGTCAGCGCGGCCGCGTTCAGCACCGGATCGATCCCGGTGAACTCCGACAGGCCGCGGTCGCCGCGCTCCTCGTCCGTGATGATGAGCTGCTGCACCGGGACCGGGTCGCTGGCGAAGCCGCTGGGTAGTACGAGCGGACCAAGCCCCTCGAGGTAGCGGCCGTAGTTGATGTTGTGCAGCACCGAGTCGATGCATCCGGAGCTGTCGTCGTCGACGGGCGAAATGGAGCATGCCGGCATCACCTGGGGCGGGATGTTGGCGGCCGGATTCGAAGGGGGCACGAGTCCGGCCGCTCCGGCCGGCGCGGAGGATCCCGCCATCAGCATGACGACGCAGCCGATCAGGACGACCACCGCGAGGACGGTGCGCGGCAACGTCGATGTGACCGCGCGCGCGCCGGTTGGGTGCTGCCTCACGCTTCCGTTCGCCCCCCTCTGTGCGTGGAATCAGATCAGCTCGGGCAACGTAACATTTTCGACCTTCGGCTCAGCGGTGTGTTGGGCGAAATTGTCCTTTGGTTGACCGCTGGCCGGGTGCAATTCGGTTGCCGCCCGCAGCGAGCGGAATGGCGCTACCACCTCGTGTTGCGCGCCGGCACGAGATCCCGGTCGGCGCGCGCGGATAAGGTCCCGACTGCTCGGCGGAAGTAGGGAGCACAGGTGAATCGTTCTGGCGGAAGGCGACGCGCTCGCGGTCGCGGCGGCATGGGGAAACCCGTGCCGCTGCTGATGGCTACCGTGCTTGCGCTGATGGGCGCCCTCGAGGTGGGGCCATCTGTTCAGGGTCCGCACGCGGCGGCAGCGACGATCGCCTACGCACCGCCCGATACGCCCGGGCCACCGCTCGACGTGCCGTCCAGCGTGCTCGACGCGGCGGTGACCTGCTCGCCGTCGGCCGTGCGGCCGACGCGGGACATCATCGTCGTCCTGCCCCCAACGCTCTTCGACCCGGGTGAGGCGTACGGATGGAACTACCTGCCGGCCTTCGCCGCCTTGGGCTGGCCCTACTGCGAGGTGACGGTCCCGGACCACTCGGACGGGGACATTCAGGTGGCGGCCGAATACGTGGTGAACGCCGTCCGCTTCCTGCACGCCTCCTCGGGCCGGCAGGTCGAGCTGTTCGGATGGAGCCAAGGGGCCAGCACACTCCCCCGCTGGGCGCTGCGCTGGTGGCCCGACATCCGGCCCATGGTGGCCTCGCTGGTTGGCCTGGCTCCCGACAACGAGTACGGGACGACCGATCCCCTCATCGAGAGTGTCTGCACGTACGAGTGCTTCCCGGCGGCCTGGCAGGAGACCCACCGTGTCCTCGGAGGCGAGTCGAACTTCATGATGGCCATGAACTCCGACGAGCAGACCTTCCCCGGCATCGCCTATACCGACATCTGGAGCCTGACCGACGAGGTGGCGGGCTGGAACGTCGGATCTGACAAGGTGTCCCCCCTGCCGGCGTCCCCAACGTGCTCAACGTGTCGACCCAGTCGCTCTGCCCACTGCAGCCCGTCGAGCACCTCACCATCCCGGCCAACGAGGCGGCCTACGCCGTGGCCATGGCCGCGCTGGCCACCCCGGGCCAACTGCCCAATCTGGCGAACATCGACCGGGCACAGGTGTGCGCCTCGCCCCTCATGCCCTACGTGACGCCGGCGTCGCTGGCCCTGAACGAGACCAACCTCGTGACGCTGGTGGGAGAACGGGCGACGGTCGGCGAGGTCACGAGCGAGCCGCCGCTCAAGTGTTACGTCACGGCGTCTTGCGGCGCCACCTCCGGAGGTCCGGGCCTGTAGCCCTTTCAGGCTTCAACTCCCACCGTCCGGGGCAACGAATGCTCTCGGCCGGGTCAGCATCTGGAAGCGGCGGAGGCGATCGCCGGCTTGATTGGTAGCGTGGGCCGACCATGTGGAAGATCACCTTCGAGGGTTCAGCAAGGGCCGGCGACGCGTTGGCGCAGGGGCTACGAGCGGAGGGTCTGGACGTTCGGGTCGAATCGCCCAGCGAAGACCGCGGCATCGGAACCGAGGGAGAGCCCATTGCGTTGTATGTGGGGGACAAAGTCTTCGACGCCACTACGGACATGGATGTTGAGTCACTGATCCTCAGGGCGATAGGGGTATTCAAGGACGGCTTCCCAGTCGGGGACGTACAGGTCGAGGCAGACGACTCGGACGTCTGAACCGGAACCCGTCGCGGTCATCCTCACGGCCCTCCGCTGTGGACGGTGAGGTTTGCGTGCGTACAGGGTCCTCAAAAGGGGGCCGCCAGAGGAAGGCCAGAAGTGACTGCCTCTGCACTGTGAGTCGGCTGGCGGGATTCGAACCCGGGACCTCCTGACCCCACTCTCTCGGGTCGCTGCGTCACTGTCCGAGGTTCCGAAAGAGTCCAGACCAACGGCACCCCCTCGCTATTCGGCCGTATCGCTCGGAAGTCCTTGGACCGGTTCCGACTCGGCACTGTCCCGAGACGCCAACGTGGACTGGGAGATGGATCTCGCCGAAGGGGCAACCGCTGGTGGCGGGTGCGGGCCTGGGACAGCCTGAATGCAGGGTTTGCGCAGGCATCTTGCTGTGGGCCAGTGTGATGCCAGGGGACCAGAATCTGGGAGTACGCACCGATGGCGGTAACCGGAGCGGAACTGATCGAGGCCGAGCGAGCGCGCCAGCTCACCGACGAGGGCTTCACACCCGACCACGACGCGTGCCACGCCCCCGGAGAACTCGCCCTGGCAGCGGCGGCATACGCGCTGGGCGACGTCGATCTGTGGCCCTTCGAGCCCGAGGCGTTCAAGCCGAGTCGTTGCGCGTCCATGCCGGTTGACGAGGGCGCAGCTGAACTCCTGCTACACGACTTGGTGCGTTCCGGGGCGTTGATCGCAGCTGAGATCGACCGGCTGCTGCGGGTGGGGCGCTGAGCCCGGGACCTCGCGGCCCCGGGCGGACATGCGAGCCTTCAGTGAGCTCCCGACCTGGCCAAGCCCACCGCATCGAGTCGGGCTGCCGGGATTTGAACCCGGGACCTCTTGACCCCCAGTCATTGCGGTCCGGTGACGGCTGAATTTGCCTCGTCGTGACAGGTCCGGCTGAACAGGGCATTTGGCTCGTTAATCGACCGGATGGTGCCGGTCGGTGTCGCTCTGTCCGGCTGCGCTTGTGAGCACTTTGTGAGCATCGGCGCCGGCAAGACGCCGGACCCCGGGGGCGTCGGGGGTGATTCCCGGCAATGTTGTAGTGGGCGCACCGAGCCACCCCTGTCGTCAGACCATCCCTCAGATCCGGCTCAGACCCGCCCCACATGGCCGCGGCGGGCCAGTCGGCTCCCTCGATGTCGAGAGTCAGCTCGGTGTTCTGATCAACGCCAGCAGGCTCGACAAGGTCGGGTTCCGGGCGCCTGATGTCACGGGTGCCGTCGTCAGTGCGGTGCCTCTGCCCGTGGCCACCGACGAGGACTGGTCCGACCAGTGACCCCCCTATGACCGCCCGGAGGTCACCGAGGGCGTAGCTCCCGGCCAGGCGATTTGGGGGGTTGCCCATTAGGAGTGATCTGGACAGCTACTACCTTGAACGGGTGCTGACCGGAAGCTGGGTCTACATCGCCGCACTGGCGGCGTCGTTCACCGTTGCGACCGTAGCCAGCCCGGCGGGCGTATCGGGTGCGGTCCTTCTCTTGCCGTTCCAAGTTGGCGTACTGGGCACTCCGAGTCCGTCCGTGACGCCGACGAACCTGCTTTACAACGTGGTGGCGACCCCGGGAGCGTTGTACCGCTACTGGCGGCAAGGGCAGACCGGCGGGCGGCTGACCCGGCTCCTGGTCCTCGGGACCCTGCCGGGGGTGATCGTGGGCTCTGTGATCCGAGTCGAGCTGTTGCCTGGGCAGACCAGCTTCGACATCGTGATTGCCTGCGTCCTCATTCCACTCGGAGCGTGGCTCCTGATAGGTCAAAGTCCCCAAACGCAAAGACCTTGGGCACTCCCACCCTCCCTACTCATCGTCATCGCCGCGGTCGTTGGTTGCGTCGGCGGCATCTACGGGATCGGCGGTGGAGCGATCCTCGCTCCGATCCTGATCGGATCGGGGCGGCCACCCGCCGAGGTCGCACCGGCCACCCTGGCGTCCACGTTTGTTACCTCGGCTGCTGGTGTCGCCACCTTCTTGGTGCTCTCGATTCACCATCACGGCTCTATCGCCCCGGACTGGGGGGTCGGGATTGCGCTCGGAATCGGCGGCCTCCTCGGTGGATATACCGGCGCTCGACTCCAACCACACCTTCCCGAATCTGCGATCCGTCACTTACTCGGACTATTGGTTCTGGCGATCGGCATTCGGTATGCCTGGCTCGCCATTGGATGAACTCTCGGCAGCGGGGACCCGGCCTCAGCCACCGATGCGGGCGGCTGAGCCCCCTTCAGCCTTGAGGATGGCGTCGCTGTTGCCGGTTCGGCGCCGCGGGCGGCATAGGACCTCGGTTTATCTTTGGAAGCTTCAGCGTGACGCCGGGTGGCGGTGGCTTCAGATAGACCGTCAGGATTCGAGGGGGCTGGCCGTCGACAGACACTTTCACGTCGTAGGCGCCCAGTTCTGGAAGTTGAACCATTGTCAGCGGAATGGCCGCGGCGATGCTGGCGGCTTCGCCAGCCTCGAGCTGGGCCGGCAGACCCGACAGGGGCTGCATCGCCGCTACCACGGCAGCGGTCTCCATAGCTGTGGATTGTTGGACAACGCGAACGCGCACTTCGTGCACTTTGTCGATCTCGTCGGGGCCGACCTCTACTGCGAGTCCCAAGTGGAGTCCGAGAGGTCGCGGGAGCGGCCAATCGGGTTGGTGGTACACCCGAGTAACGCCGCCCGATGAGACGAAAAGAAGACCCTCCCGCACCTGAGCGAAGTCACACAGGATGGCGGTTGTGATCTCCATCCTTGCTAGGCGCCGATCTCTACCAGCACCTGCCGAGAGCCGACGAACAGACCGCTCGTGGACTCATCTCCGTCATCTCGTGCCATAGCGTGGGAGACCTCCTCAGCGTCTGCGAGGATCTCCGTCCCGATGCGAATCGGCTCACCGCCCTCTTCAGACAGATCGGCGAGCACATGATCGAGTTCCTCACGCATCTCCATCAAGGAGGGCGCCGCCACGGAGACGCCGGGAAGCTGATCCGACTCCGCCCACCAGACGATCTCCCGCTCAGCGGCCTCAACGTGTATCTGCAGTGTGATGTCCATGGTGAGCTTGCTTCCCCTACTTCTCAGAGTATCGCCAATGCTTCTTCGACCTTCAGCCCGATGTCCTTCACCAGAATCTTGCGAACCAAGCCGGGAGGCAGCTGTTGGTTGTCATGGAACGCGGTGTGAATCACTGGGTAGCCGGCTTCTGATGCCCATGTCGTATGCG
>DATNLP010000283.1:0-6470 GCA_035602795.1 Acidimicrobiales bacterium
GCCGGCCAGGCCGCCCGCCGAACCCGTCCCCTCGGTCAGCAGGACGTCGGGCGCCATGGCGTTGACCCGGATGCCCCGGGGTGCCAGCTCGAGCGCCAGTGTCTGGGTCAGGTTGGCCTGGGCCGCCTTCATGGCGCTGTAGACGGCGAAGAGCGGCGCGGCGCGGTGGGCCTCGATGGAGGTCACGTTGACGATGCACCCCCCGTCGGGGATGTGGGGCACGGCGGCGCGCACGAGCTGCGTGACCTGGGTGAAGTTCTCCGCGATGAGCGCCGCCTCGCCCTTGGCCGAGACGTCGAGCAGGGGGGCGCCGAAGGTGCCGCCGGCGTTGTTGACCACGACGTCGATACGCCCGAAGCGCGCCGCCGCCTCGTCGACGAAGGCGGTCAGGGCGGCGGCGTCGCGCACGTCGAAGCTGCGGTGGAACGGGTCGTCGCCTTGGCCGAAACCGCCGGCCCGGTCGCACAGGGCGAGGACGGCCCCCTGGTCGGCGAACAGCTCGGCCGTGGCGGCACCGATGCCGGCGGCCGCCCCGGTGACGAGGACGACCTTGCCGTCGAGGCCGAGCAGGCTCACGGCGCCGTGCGCTGGAACACCGCCATGACAGCCCCGGGCACGCGGGACAAGCTAGCGGCGGCGGTGTGACGTGGCCGGGTGACGCGTATACAATTTAAATCCGACCGATTTGATCAGGAATGAGGGAGCGCCATGGCACTCGACGTGCGGCAGAGCACCATCACGGCCCGGCAGCTGACGGGGCGCATCGGCGCCGAGCTCGGCGGCGTGGAGCTGCGCTCGGTCGGTGACGCGCAGATCGAGGAGGTGCGGGCCGCCCTGTTGGCCCACCGGGTGGTCTTCGTGCGCGGGCAGCATCTCACGGCGTCCGAGCAGATCGATTTCGCGCGCCGGCTGGGGCCGCTGACCCAGGGCCATCCCACCCTGCCCGTGGTCGACGACGAGGAGTTGATCCTCGACCTGGACTCGCTCGCCGGCGGTTCGGCCAACCACTGGCACACCGACGTGACCTTCGTCGACCGGCCACCCGCCTTCTCCATCCTGCGCGCCCTGGTGCTGCCCGAGGTCGGTGGCGACACGCTGTGGGCCAACACGGTGGCCGCCTACGCCGACCTGCCCGACGACCTGCGCACGCTGGCCGACGGCCTGCGCGCCGTCCACTCCAACGGCCACGACTACGGGCGCGTCGACCTGCTCAAGCTGCGCACCTCCATCGGTGAGGAGCGCCTGGCCCACCTGACGGCCTTCGTGTCCCAGGTCTTCGAGACCGAGCACCCCGTGGTGCGCGAGCACCCCGAGACGGGCGAGCGGGCGCTCCTGCTGGGCGGCTTCGCCCACCGCCTGGTCGGCCACGGCTCGGCCGAGTCGGTCGACCTCCTCCGCATCTTCGGGTCCTACGTGACCCGGCCCGAGAACATCGTGCGCTGGCACTGGGAGGTGGGCGACGTGGCCATTTGGGACAACCGCTCCACCCAGCACTACGCCATCTACGACTACGGCGACGCCCACCGGCGCATGCAGCGGGTGACGACCCAGGGCGTGCCGGTGGTGGGGCTGGACGGACGCCCGAGCGTGGCACTGCAGGGGGACTCGGCGCTCTACAACCTGGGGGACTGAGCGCACTCCCACCTCATGGGCTAAGAACGCCCCGTGGCGATCTTCCCGCACACACCCATGCCGGCGGTGGGACTGCCGCGGGACGAGGTCATGCAACAGCTCATGGCCATGAAGCGCGACGACCAGGACTGGCGCGGCGGGCGCGTCTTCAGCCTGGTGTACTCGGCCGGCGACGACGTGCACGAGCTCCTGTCCGATGCGCTGGCGCTCTACAGCGCGGAGAACGGCCTCAACGTGCTCGCCTTCCCCAGCATCGGCGTCATGCAGCACGACATCGTCTGCAACACGGCCACGTTGCTCGGTGCCGACGACCCGGCGTCCGGGGGCGAGGTCGAGGGCTACCTGACCTCGGGTGGCACCGAGAGCCTGTTGCAGGCGGTGAAGACGGCCCGCGACGTCGGGCGCGATCGCGGCCTGGCCCGGCCGCGGGTGGTGGCCGGCGAGAGCGCGCACGCTGCCTTCACCAAGGCGGCCGACTACTTCGACGTCGACCTGGTCCGGGTTCCGGTGGAGGACGACTTCACCACCAGTGCCGCCGCGCTCGAGGCGGCGTGCACGGACGGGACCATCATGGTGGTGGGCTCTGCGCCCACCTATCCCCAAGGGGTGGTCGATCCCATTGCGGACATCGCGGCGCTGGCCGAGCGTCGCGGCATCTTGTGCCACGTCGACGCCTGCATGGGCGGGTTCCTCCTGCCGTTCCTGTCCGAGCTCGGCCGCTTCGACCAGCCCTTCGACTTCCGGCTGCCGGGCGTGACGTCCATGTCGGCCGACGTGCACAAGTACGGCTACGCGTCCAAGGGCGTCTCGGTCATCCTGTACCGGACCCATGAATTGGCTCGCAAGCAGCTCTTCGTCACCACCGACTGGCTGGGCGGCCTCTACGCCTCGACCGCCATGGCCGGCACCAGGCCGGCCGGACCGGTCGCGGCGGCCTGGGCGGCCCTCATGCACATCGGGCACGACGGGTACGTCGAGCTCACCCGCACGGCGCACGACGCGGCGCGCCAGCTGCGGGACGGCATCGAGTCCGTGGACGCGCTCGAGGTGCGCGGCGACCCGCCGGCCACCGTCATGGCGTTCGGCGCGCGGGACCCGGCTGCGCTCGACATCTTCGCCGTGGGCGAGCGCCTGGCGGCCGAGGGTTGGTACCTCGACCGTCAGAACCGGCCGGACTCGCTGCACGCCACCGTGCACGCCGGCAGCGCCGCCACGGTGCCGTCACTGGTGACCGACCTGCGTCGGACCGTGCGAGAGGTGGGAACGAGCCGGACCGAGCGGCGCGACACCACGTACGGCCAGAGCGTTTAACCAGGACGAAACAGGCGCACCCTCGTCAGGCGCAAGGTCGCCGCCGAACAAACGTTCACCAGGCACATCTGCAATTGATCGTTCGGCCGTGCAGCGACCCCTGAGGAGAGTGAACATGCATTTTCGTCCCACCAACAGTCGGGTGACGGGCGTGAAGGGTGGATCAGGCTCCCCGTGGGGGCGCCCACGTCGAGCCGTCAGCCTCCTGGCCGGAAGCCTCCTGGCCGGAGGACTCTTGCTGGCCCCGGCGCTCGCAGGCCCATCGGAAGCACTCACGTCTTCGGCCCTGACGTCTTCGGGGACCCAGCTCGTTCCCTCCGTGCTCGCCGGGCTGTCCCTCGCCACCCTCGACGGGCCGGCGCCGGCGAGTCAGGAGATCGGCATCGCCGTGTCGCTGCAACGACCCGACAGCGCCGGTGAGATTCAGCTCTACAACGAGCTGTATGACCCCTCGAGCTCCCAGTACCAGCAGTTTCTCACCCCCGCCCAGTTCGACCAGGAATTCGGAGTGCCGGCGTCGCAGTCCTCGGCCGTGGAGAACTGGCTCGAGGCTGGAGGCCTCTCGATCGAAACCGACTCTCCCGCCGGTGACTACTTCACCGCGCGGGGGACGGTGACTCAACTCGACAGCCTCTTCGACGTGAGTATCGGCGACTACAGCTTCGACGGCTTCAACTTCTACGCCAACAACGTCGCGCCTTCGGTGCCGACCGACCTCCCGATCGACGCCGTGATCGGTCTCGACAATGTCCGCCAGTTCAGCCTGGCTCCGCTCACCGGCTCGGTGACGAACATGACCTCCTCGGACACCCTCAGCACATCGGTCGGCCCCCAGGCCGGCAGCCAGAAGGACTTCACCCCCCAGGAACTGTGGGGCCTCTACGACGATCCGGGTGCTTCGACGCTCACCAACTCCAACGGTGCGAGCACCCCCAGCACGCTCGAGAGCACGAAGACGGACGTCGGACAGGGTCAGACGATGGGCGTCTTCGGCGAAGGGGAGACGTCCAGCGTGATCGACCAGCTGCGGCTCTTCGAGCAGGCCATGGGCCTCCCGAGAGTCCCCGTCCGGGTCGTCGACACCGAGGGCGGTCCCCAGTCCGCCTACAGCGACAACAGCGGCTCGGTCGAGTGGTACCTCGACTCACAGTCCTCGACCGGCATGTCCCCCGACGTCTCCCAGCTCGACTTGTACTTCGCCAAGTCGTTGTTCGACGCCGACGTGTTCGCGGACATGGACGACTGGGCCAACGACCCCAATGGCCCCCGTCAGATGAACGCCAGCTTCGGCGAGTGCGAGGAGAACCCCACCAACCCGGTGACCGGACCACTGGCCCAGCAGCCCTACGGGACGGAGTTGGGTGACGAGCTCGAGGCGGTGGGCGACCCGATACTGCGCCAGGCCACCCTCGAGGGGCGCACCCTCTTCACCTCAGCCGGCGACACGGGCTCAGGTTGCCCCGAAGTGGCTGCACCCCTCGTCGGCGCGGGCAACGGGCTGGCGATCCAGCCCGTCCCGATGGTCAGCTTCCCCTGTGACAGCCCCTACGCAGTCTGCGTGGGCGGCACCGTGCTCTCGGCCAACGGCACCACCTACCCCGAGTCGTCGCAGCGGGTGGCGGAGACCTCTTGGACGTTCGGCGGTGGCGGCAGCAGCTACTTCATCCCCGAGCCGAGCTTCCAGGTGGGGGTGGCGAACGTGAACCACCCGTGCATCAGCACGCCTTCGGGCGATCCGTACAGCCCGGCGTCGGCCCCGACGTGCCGGGGTGTTCCCGACGTCGCGGACATCTCGGGTAACGAGACCGGTGACGGCTACTTCATCTACTCCGACGGCGAACCGTCCAGCGAGGGCGGCACGAGCCTCTCGAGTCCCCTCATGATGGGACAGTGGACCCGGGTCCAGGCGGCCGCCCCCCAGAAGGTGCAGAAGAGCGGCGGGCTGGGATTCGCGGACGAGACCATTTACCGCCAGGCCGCGAGCGCCGATTCCTGCAGCTCGGCCCTCACCGCCACGGCGGCGCAGACGGCCGCTTGCACGAGCGCTCCGTATTCGCGGGACTTCTTCGACGTCACGCAGTCCGAGTACGGCGCGGGGAACGGCGCCTACCAGCCCGGGCCCGGTTGGGACTACACCAGCGGGTGGGGGTCGCTCAACGTGGCCAACTTCGCGCAAGATGTCGACGGCTCGACCAACGCGACGCTTCCCTATGCCGGGACCGAGAAAGCCGCCCTCACGGTGACCAAGGCGACAATGACGGGTCCTGCGTTCAGCCCCACGGATCCGGTCGACGGGGGCCTCGTCTCGGGTGTGGGCGACGACGACTCGCTCAACATTACGCAGGCGACGCTCACCGCCTCGTCAAGCAAGGGAATAGTGGCGACGCTGACGGGACCGAGCATCGGAGCGCTCCCCCCGCTCTCGGCTGACGGTGACGGTGCGACCTTCTACGTGGCCTGGCTGTCGACGGCAGCCGGGAAGGACATTGTGTACTACGCGCAGGCCACCGAGTCGCCCACAGGCAGCTGGACGTTCAGTTCCGGCAACACCGGCGTCTACGGATCGGGCTCGTACTCCTTCACCGACACCCCCACCAGCGCCGCCACGGGCAGCGTCGACACCGACACCGGCACGATCACCATCGACCTACCGGCATCCGAGGTGGGATCGCCGGCCAAGGGCTCCTTGTTGTCGGACCCACAGGCTTTCGTCCAGGACGACATCGGGACGCCGGTCGTGTCGTTGCCGGCCACCGTCGACAGTGCCGACAACCTGGTCCCGACGTCGAGGCCGACCGGTTGCGCAACTGGAAACCTGCCGTCTGACTGCGGTCTGTCGCAGTCGATGGGAATTGCAGTGTCGGTCGGCTCGTAGTTCTCGTCACGACCGAGGCTCAGCCCGGCTCCATCGTGACCTGGTCGACGTAACACCAGATCCAGTCCTCCCCGGGCTGGAAGGACTGGACGAGCGGATGGCCCGACGAGTGGAAGTGCTTGGTGGCGTGCCGGTTGGGCGACGAGTCGCAACAGTTGACCTCGCCACAGGTGAGGCAGAGGCGGAGGTGCACCCAGTGGCCGCCAATCTTCATGCACTCGCCGCAGCCCTGGGGCGTCTGCGGTTCGACGTCGTCGATCTGGTCGACATGCGTGCATTCGGGCAACGGGACCTCCTTCAGGACGTGGTCATGCCGCCGTCGACGGACAGGGCGGCGCCGGTGACGCCCCCCGAGTCGGGACCGCACAGCCAGGCGATGAGGGCGGCGGGCTCTTGCGGCGACAGCAGGCGCTCAATCAGCTGCTGCCCGGCGAACTCCTCGGCCGAGGAGAGCCCGTAGACGGCGGCCGACGCATCGAGCATCGCCCCGCGGGTCGAACCGGGGCAGACGGCGTTGGCCGTGATGCCCGTGCCGGCCAGGTCGGCGGCCAGGGAGCGCACCAGCGCGATCACCGCCGCCTTCGACGCGCTGTAGGCGCTGAGCCGGCGCAGGCCGAGCAGGCCGGCGGCCGAGGCCACCGCCACCACGCGC
>DATNLP010000288.1:0-4351 GCA_035602795.1 Acidimicrobiales bacterium
GGCTCGGGGTCGTCGTCGTCGCGCCCTTCCTCGTGCGCCCGCAGGAACCCGGGGAAGGTGATGACCCGGCCCGACGCGGAGAACTCGGCCTCCTCACCCTGAGCCACACCCGCCGGCACCGCGGCCGTCAACCTCAGTTGGGCGCTGGTCCCGGTGGCGTCGTTCATCTGGGAGGCCACCGTGCGCATCCAGATCAGCTCGTACAGGCGGAGCTCGTCGCCCGACAGCTCCCGGCCCACCTGGGCCGGCGTGCGGAAGGTCTCCCCCGCCGGCCGAATGGCCTCGTGCGCCTCCTGGGCGTTCTTCACCTTGCGCTCGTAGCGTCGGGGGGCGTCGGGGACGTACTCGTCGCCGTACATCTGGCGGGCTTGGCTGCGCGCCGCGGTGAGCGCCTCGTCCGACAGCGTCGTCGAGTCCGTCCGCATGTAGGTGATGTAGCCCTGCTCGTAGAGTCGCTGTGCCACCTGCATGGCCCGCTGCGCGCTGAAGCGGAGCTTGCGCCCGGCCTCCTGCTGCAGCGTCGAGGTCATGAACGGGGCGGCCGGCGAGCGCCGGAACGGCCGCTCGGTCACGGAGCTCACCCGGAAGGTCTGCCCGACGAGGGCCGAGGCCACCGAGGCCGCCACCTCCTCACCCAGCACCCGCACCGGACTCTTGCCGGTCTGCTCCCCGTTCTCATCGAAGTCCTTGCCCGTGGCCACGCTGGTGCCACCCAGCGCGACCAACGCGGCGCCGAAGCCGGCCGGGGCGGCCGCGTTGGCGAAGGTGCCGTCGATCCCCCACCAGGTGGCGGAGCGGAAGCGCATGCGGGCCCGCTCGCGCTCGACCACCATCCGGGTGGCCACGCTCTGCACCCGGCCGGCCGAGAGCCGCGGCATGACCTTGCGCCACAGCACGGGCGACACCTCGTAGCCGTAGAGGCGGTCGAGGATGCGCCGGGCCTCCTGGGCGTCGACCAGGCGGCGGTCGAGGTCGCGCCACTCGTCCACGGCGCGGGCGATGGCAGCCGGCGTGATCTCGTGGAACACCATGCGCTTGACCGGTACCGTCGGCGCCAGTACCTCGGAGAGGTGCCAGGCGATCGACTCGCCTTCGCGGTCCTCGTCCGTGGCCAGGTACAGCTCGTCGGCGCCCTTCAACAGCTTCTTCAGATTGGCCACGACCGACTTCTTGGGCGTGGCGATCACGTAGAGCGGCTTGAAGCCGTTGTCGACGTCGACGCCAAGGCGCGCCCACGACTCGCCCTTGTACGCGGCCGGCACCTCGTCCGCACCGCGCGGCAGGTCGCGGATGTGGCCGACCGAGGACTCGACGATGAAGTCGGGGCCGAGCATTCCGCCGATGGTGCGCGCCTTGGCCGGCGACTCGACGATGACGAGCGCCTTACCCATGGCACACCCCGTGGGGGGCCGTCAGGAGGTGGGATTCAGTGGGCACGGTGAGGCACACAGTGAGGGTCAGCCACCCGCCTGTCAAGGGCGGCGCGCCTCGAAGGGCCCCTGAGCGAACGGTCTCCGGTGGGCTGACCAGGTCAATCAACCGAAGCGACGGTGGCCGCTGGGACTGGCGTCGAATCGGCCGTGTCCTCGGCGTCCATCGCCTCGGAACCCCGCTTGGAGAAGGCCAGCGCGGCGAGCAGGATCACCAGGGCTACGCCTGCGATGGCCAGGCGCTCGCCGGTGTGGTGCTGCAGCGAGATGACGGCCGGGAGGATGAGGAGGGAGACCAGGTTCATCACCTTGATCATCGGGTTGAGCGCGGGGCCTGCCGTGTCCTTGAACGGGTCGCCCACCGTGTCGCCGATGACGGCGGCCTTGTGGGCTTCCGAGCCCTTCCCGCCCTCATTGCCGTCCTCGATGTACTTCTTGGCGTTGTCCCACGCACCTCCGGAGTTCGACAGCGTGTTGGCCATCAACTGCCCGGTCAAGATGGTGCCGGCCAGAAAGGCCCCGAGCGCTAGGTAGTTGATCCCGAAGCCCACGATGACCGGGGCCAGGATCGCCAGCAGCGCCGGCGTGGCCAGCTCGCGCTGGGCCGCCGCCGTGCAGATGGAGATGACCCGCCCATACTCGGGCTTCTCGGTGTAGTCCATGATGCCCGGGTGCTCGCGGAACTGGCGCCGAACCTCGAGCACGACCGTGCCGGCCGAACGACCGACGGCCCGGATGGCCAGCGACGAGAAGAGGAAAGCGATCGAGCCGCCGATCAGAAGTCCGATGAAGGTCGTGGGGTCGGCCACGTTGATCTGGATCACGCTGAAGAGCTTGGCGCCCGTTGCGTGCAGGCTCGGGATCTGCTCGCCGATGGTCTCGATGAACGACGCGAAGAGGGCGACCGACGCGATGACAGCCGAACCGATGGCCACACCCTTGGTAATCGCCTTGGTCGTGTTCCCCACGGCGTCGAGGCTCACCATGATCCGCTCCGCCTCGCCGGTGAACTCGCCCGACATCTCGGCGATGCCGGCCGCGTTGTCCGACACGGGACCGAAGCTGTCCTCGGACACGATCATGCCGGCCGTGGCGAGCAGCCCGATGCCGATGAGGGCAACGAGGTAGAACGTCAGCTCGATGTTGCCGTCGCCGAGGCCGATGGCCACCCCGATGGCGATGGCGATGGCGATGATGGCCCAGACGGACGACTCGAGGCCGATGGAGATGCCCGAGAGCACGGTGGTGGCGGGCCCCGTGCGGGCGGAGGCGGCGATCTCCTTGACCGGGCCGCGCTCGGTCGAGGTGAACTGCTCGGTGATCTGGCTGGCCACCAGGGAGAGAACCACGCCGGTCAGCACGGCGTAGAACACCTTGAGGTCGTGCACGTAGTACTGGGCCACCAGGAACGCCCCCACCACAGTGAGCAGCGCCGCCAGCCAGAAGCCGCGGTTGATGGGGGCGAGAGCGTTGCGGTCGCTCGTGCGGGCCCGCACGACCAGGACGCCGATCAGCGAGGCGAAGATCCCGATCGCGGGGACGATGAGCGGGTACAAGACGGCCGGGGTGGGGTTGTGGCCGATGTTCCTGAAGGCCGAGAAGCCGAGGATGAGTGACGAGATGATGGTGATTTCGTAGGACTCGAAGAGGTCGGCCGCCATGCCGGCACAGTCGCCGACGTTGTCGCCCACGTTGTCGGCGATGGTCGCCGCGTTGCGGGGGTCGTCCTCGGGGATGCCGGCCTCGACCTTGCCCACCAGGTCGGCGCCCACGTCGGCCGCCTTGGTGAAGATGCCGCCGCCGACACGCATGAAGAGGGCGAGCCGCGAGGCGCCGAAGGCGAAGCCGATGAGCACGGCCGTCGCCGAGTTCTGGAAGATGAGGACGATGGCCGTGGCGCCGGTCAGGCCGAGGCCGACGCAGAGCATCCCCGTCACGGCGCCGGTGCGGAAGGCCACCCGCAGTGCGGCCGCCATGCCGCCGCCGTGCGCGGCGGCGGCCGCCGTGCGCACGTTGCCCCGCACGGCGATGCTCATGCCGATGAAGCCGGTGAGACCCGAGAAGGTGGCCCCGAAGAGGAAGCAGATGACCCGGTAGATGCCGTCCTGGGCGAAGGTGAGCGCGACGGCGCCGTCGGGCTTCACCACCTGGGTCGCCGTGAAGAAGATGAGGATGGCCAGCGGGATGATGATCATCACGATGGCTCGGAACTGGCGGGCCAGGAAGGCCTCGGCGCCCTCCTGGACGGCCTGGGCGATCTCCTTCATCTTGATCGTGCCCTGGTCAGCCGCCAGCACGTTGCGGGCGAGCAGCAGTCCGGCCACGATGCCGATGATGCCGGCCAACAGGCACAGGTAGAGCCAGGTCTTGTCCGTGCTGCCCAGGTGGAAGTTCTGGTACCCACCCTTGGCTGCGAGGAGATTGATCATTCCGGCTGTGCCCTTTCTGTTCCCATGGGTCCTGCGGGGAGGAGGCGGGTTCGCCCTCCTCCCTCCGGTGCGGCAGCGCCCCGCATCAAACCGGTCGATGTCGTGCCCCCGGGCCGAGGGCGCGCCGCGGAGAGCGCGCCCGTCGCCGGGCCGCCGGGCACGTTAGCGAAGGGCGCCCTGGTGGGCAATTTGACCTGCGTTCCTGCGGCGTTCCTGCGGCACGGTCCCGGCGCCCACCGCCGAGTCGGGCTACTCAGGTGGTTGTCAGGTCTCGGTGGGGTCGGTCGGAGCGCCCTGCACCAGCTCGAAGGTGGGGTTGAGCATGGCCGGCCGCCGGCCCCACGTGCCGACCATGCCCTCGGCCACCAGGCGGGCCCCCGGGTCGATGCCGGCGATCTTCGGCCGCCCCTGGAACACCAGGAGCAGCCCGCCGGTGCCGTCGCTCAGCACGCACTCGAGGTTCGACGTGCCCGCCCGCGGTTGCACCCGGAC
>DATNLP010000296.1:0-4976 GCA_035602795.1 Acidimicrobiales bacterium
GCCGCTTGCCATGGACCTCTTCCATTCCAAAGGCGTTCGAGCCGGCCAGGGTGATCTCCTTGAAGTAGATGGGAGTCGATTCCCATCGCTCCGGCGTGGCCACGCCGGTGTAGACCAGACGTCCGCGCTCGGCCAGGACGCGCACGCCGACCTCGAGGGTCTCGCCCTTGGCAATGGAGTCGTAGACCACGTCGATGTGCCCCGGATGGGTCACCGGCAGGCCGTCGAGCGCGGGGTACAGAACGGCGCCGGACCAGGCCGCGAGCTCCTCGACCAATGCCAGCCGCGGCTCGTGAGCGAAGACGGCCGAAGCGCCGAAGCGCAGCGCCATCTCGCGCTGCGCCTCGAAGCGGGCCACCACGCCCACTTCGACCTCGGGGTACAGGTTGCGCAAAATGGCCACGCTGGTCAGGCCGAGCGCGCCCGCCCCGTAGACGAGTACGCGGCCGGCGGGCGGTGGCGGATGCCGCACAATGGCGTGGAAGGAAACGGAGAACGGGTCAGCCAAGACGGCCGCCTGGTCGGAGACGCCGTCGGGTACGGGGATCAGCATGGAATCGTGCGCCGCCAGCCGCTCGGCCCACGCGCCGGGTGCGTTCGTTATGACCCCGACGTGGACACCGGGACCCAGCTCGCCCTTGGTGAAGCTCCAGCACAGGCTCAGGTCGCCGTCCTGGCACGAGGGGCACGGCGGGTCGATGCCCCGGGGGCCGCACGTCAACCATGGGTTCAGCACCACCCGTTGTCCGACCTCGAGCCCGCGCGCCGCGGGTCCGAGCGCCGTCACCTCGGCCACCACCTCGTGTCCAGGTACGTGGGGGAGCGAGGAGAAGGCGGCCATGGGGTTGTCGATGTCGCCGGTGTTGAAGTCGCCCAGCACGAGCTTGGCGTCCGATCCGCAGATGCCCGAGAGGATCGGCTTGGTCAGCACCCAGTCGGGGCGGACCAGCCGGGCGTCGGCAATCTCGTGGAGGCCGAACGGGATGCCGACCAGTGCGGCCTCCAGCTCGTCCTCGGGCGTGGGCCGCACGTCGCCGTCGGCGGGTGGCGCGCCGAAGAGGAGCGCCTTCACGACCCCGCCCCTTCGTTCGCCGCTTGCTCCTTGAAGGCGCGCATGCCGGTGATGAACGTGTCGATGTCCGTGGTCTTCATCTCAATAACCGCCTTCATGTCGGGTAAGTAGTGCTCGAAGTGCTCGCTGTCGATGGCGTCAACAATGGCGCCGGCGATCGACTCCGGCGGTTCCTTGGGTCCGTCGTAGATGGGCGCATCGTTGTCTGGTTGGTCCCAGATCTCGGTGTCGATGGCGCCGGGGAGGATGAGCTTCACGACCACGCCCGAGCCGTCCAGGTCGATGGCGGCCGACTCGCTCCAGCCGGCCAGGGCGAACTTCGAGCCCGAATAGGCGGCTTCGGTCGTGATGCCGAGTCGTCCGCCCAGGCTCGACACATTGACGATGGTGCCGGCGCCGCGCTCCAGCATGCGCGGCAACACGGCGAGGGCGATGGCTACCGGCGACAGGTAATTGATCCGCATGGTCCGTTCCACCTCCGTCATGGTGAGCTGGCTGACGTGGCGCCGCATGGGGACGGCTGCGTTGTTGATCACGACGTCGAGGCCGCCGAATTCGTCCCAGATGTCGAGGGCCAGCGCGGCTGCATCACTCGGGTCCGAGAGGTCGGCCGCCCAGCGCCTCGAGCGCGGTGACGTGGTGCGGCACTCGGCCAGGACCGCGTCGAGCCGATCGGGCCGCCGGGCCACGAGCGCCACGGTGTCGCCGCGGCCCGCCAGCTCGCGGGCCACGGCCGCGCCGATGCCCGACGACGCACCGGTCACCAGGACCGTGCGCCCGTTCGCCGAAGGACTCACTCCAGGACCTCCCCAGTCATGCCAGGAGACGCGGCCGTGGGCCAACAGCGCAGGCCCACGCCATGTTTCGGGGTGAGCGAGGGGTCTCGAACCCCCGACCTCCAGGACCACAACCTGGCGCTCTAACCAACTGAGCTACGCCCACCGAGGGGCACAAGTGTGGCACAGCACCCCGATGGTGCCGGTACGGCTTCGGGGCCTCCAAGGCGACCCCTGGCACCGCCCGCCGAAGGGCCTATGTCAGGCTGTGCGGTGCCGGCACGACGTCGGCCCGCCCCGGTGGCCGAGCGGACTTAGGCAACGGACTTCTAATCCGTTTCACGCAGGTTCGAATCCTGCCCGGGGCGCGGGTAAAAGGCTATTTGCTCGCGACCTAACCACGCGGGGATCGTGCCGATGTCCCATATTCGCCGACGAGGACATCCTGAAAAGGGTCGGATGTGACCCAGCGGCTAGTTACCTTTTGCTCTATTGCAGGTAATCCGACCCGGTCTAACGTTCCGTCATCCGTGAAGGCGACAACGGAGAGCGAGGCGGCTCATGACGGACATGGCGAACGGTGAAACCCGGCCGGATTCGGCTTCACCACCAACTGCAGCGGCAGTGCAGCAACCAGCTCAGACACTTCAAGCCTGGACGGTATTGGCGGCTACCGGTGTGCTCGTCCTAAGTAAATCGGATCAGGAGTACGCCGTCTACGACCAGACACAGACCTATGGCCGCTGGCCGCTGACCGAGGACGGTTACAAGTACGCCGTCCAGACGTACCACGCATACCAGCAATCGTCAGCTCACGGGATGGCGTACCAAGCGACGGGCTACCAGGACCCCGACAGGCTGGGACTGCCGACAGACCCCGTCATCAAGTCACAGACCTATGCGTCACCGATGAGTTATGTCGGGAGCACAAGGCGAATCGTCGGGTGGGCCAGCAAGACCGCCGAGAGGAGTCCAACATCAGCGGTTCTCGCGTGGACGCTGGGTGTCTTGGCACTGCTCTTCATGTGGACGTTCCTGCTTGGCTGGTACTTCGTCGTGTTCTTCCTCTTCGGTATCTTCGTGATCCCGTACCGATTGATGCGGCGTAGCCAGCGCAAGAATCTGCATGTGCAAAAGACCACCTTGGCCACGCAGCAGGCGATGTTGCAGCAGATGCAGCAACAACAACAGCAGATGATGATGAGGCAGCAACACCCAGCGCCCCAAACAGTTATCGGCGGTCAGATACTTCCCCCACCGCCCCCACCATCAGCGATCCCCCAACCAACCTCTTCCTGACCACGAGGGCCTTCCAAGCACGGTGGGCGATGCCAAAAAGGGAGGTCGATGGCAATCGGTCCTGCGTAAGTGCCCTCGGGGGAAGGCTGCGGTGCGCGGGGTGCACATCATGAGGCGGCCCAAGAAGTCTCTTCATCAAGCAGGCGTGGATCTTGGGTTCATCATCGCCCGAGTCGTGGTAGTCGTTGCCATGGCGGGAGCGTTGGTCGGGCTCGCTGGCATTGGCTCGACGGCGTCGGCGGATGACAGCACCTTGTATGCCGCCGTTAGCGGTAGTGGCACAACATGCACCTCGGGCTCGCCCTGCACGTTGACCGTGGCGTTGTCCTCTGCGACGAGCGGTGACACCGTGGACCTCGCTCCCGGCACCTATGAGCCCGCCAGTGACACCAGCTTCACCATTCCGACTTCGATCACCGTGCAGCCGACGACACCGGGCAGCACGGCTACCTTGGAGGGCAACGGCGCCGGCGTGCTCGGGGTGAACTCCTCGGTGACCGCCACCGTCTCGGGAGTCAGCATCGAGGACGGCGCTGCCGCGACTGACGGTGGCGGCATCGCGAACTCCGGCACGCTGACGGTCGAGGATTCCACCATCTCGGGTAATGCGGCTCAATATGCCGGCGGCGGCATCGCGAACTCCGGCACGCTGACCGTCGAGGACTCCACCATCTCCGGAAACAATGCAGGTGGAGGTGGCGGCATCTACAACTCCGGCACGCTGACCGTCGAGGATTCCACCATCTTCGGCAACACGGCCATCGCGTGCCTGAACGGTGCGGACTCCACGGGCCAACCTTGCGTCGCCCCGGTCGACGGTGGTGGCGGCGGCATCTACAACCAAGGCACGGCGACGATCGAGGCCTCGACCATCACGGACAACTCGGTCGCCACCGGCTATGAGGGCACCTTCGGCGGCGGCATCAACAACAGTGCCGACAGCTCGATGACCTTGGCCGCGGACATCATCGCGGACCAGAGCTCCGGCGGCGACTGTTCGAACGACGTAGACACGGTCACCGACGCCGGGTACAACATCGACGATGACGGGACGTGTGGGCTCAGTGGGTCCAACAACTCGATCCCAGATTCGACGGTTCTCGACGATTACCTCGGTACGCTCGGTCCGAACGGTGGGCCGACCGAGACGGTGCCCCTCCTCGCCACCCCGTCGACGACGACCAGCTCGGCCGATCCGGCGTTCGCGGTGGTCCCTTCGACCTTCGATCTACCCATCGCCGTAAACGGCGTAGCGCTCGCCTGCTCGATTCCCGATCAGCGCGGCGTCACTCCCGACCAACCCTGTGACATCGGCGCGTTCAGTCTGGCGATTGACACCGTTGCCTTCGTCGCCAACGGCGGTGGGACGGTCGCCTCGATCACCGGCCCCGACGGCAGCTCGATCACCCTGCCCTCCGACACGTACCCCGGCTACACCTTCAACGGCTGGTATGCCGCGGCGAGCGGCGGCACCGAGGTCGCGGGCGCCAGTGCGTCCTACGTGATCCCCGTCGGTGGAGTCACCCTCTACGCCCAGTGGACCCCAATCGCCACCGACGACTACAGCTTCAACGCGGCGGGCGGCGCCCCGACCCCGGCCTCGGCCTCGGGCCTCGACGGCACCACCATCACCTTGCCGGGGGCGCCCACGTTGTCCGGCTACGCCTTCGCCGGCTGGAACGACGGGACGACCACCTACGGTGCGGGTGCCACCTACACCCTCTCGAGCGGGGGCTCACCCATCGTCTTCACCGCCCAGTGGGGCGCCAACGCCACCGACGCCTTCAGCTTCAACACGGCGGGCGGCTCGCCGACCCCCGCCCCGAGCT
>DATNLP010000315.1:0-18312 GCA_035602795.1 Acidimicrobiales bacterium
CGCTCGGGCTCGGGCTCGGGCTCGGCCTCGAGCTCGCCGGGGCCGGAGAGGGCAACCTGCCGCGCCCGGGCGTCGAGGATCCGCTGCCAGAGCGACTGCCCCACTCCGGCCAGCCCCGAGGGCAGCTGCAACAGCACGACGAGCTGGCCCACGCCGGCCAGCAGGAGACTGAAGGCCAGGCTCTGGCCGAAGTTGCCGAACACGCCTGAGACCGACGGGCCGACGAAGAACGCCAGGCCGTACAGGAGGGCGGCGGCCACGGCGGCGCCTCCCAGCGAGCCCAGGCCACCGATCACCGGGATGGCGATGAGCCCCAGCGAGAGGTCAGCGGGGAACTGTGTGGGTGCGACCGTCTTCCAGGCGTCCGCCCACAGGACACCTGCCATGCCGGCGAAGAATCCGGACACCGCCAGTGTGGCGAGTTTCACCGAGGCCGGGTTGAGGCCGAAGGCCGAGCTGGCGCGCTCGTTGTCCCGAACGGCCACGATCGCCCGCCCCGGTATGGAGCGCCGCAGCGCCGCACCTGTCGCCAAGGCCAGAATCAGGACGACCAGGGCGACGTAGTAGACCGCGAGCGGCGAATGCGGTGTGCCCAGCCGCGGGCCCCACGGCGGCGATGGCAGCGTGATTCCGAAAGGTTGCGACGTGCCCAGGAATGGTTGGCGGAACAGCCAGTCGTCGCTGATGACGGCGAACCCGAGCGTGGTCACCGCCAACGTCAGGCCCGGAACCCTCAGGGCGGGCAGACCGACGACCACCAGGACCACGGCGCACATCGCGCCCACCACGAGGAGCAGCGCCGGCAGCGACCAGCCATGGCCGGCCCAGCGGGCGGCTAGATACGCCCCGAAACCAACCAGTGCGAACTGCCCCAGGCTGATCTGACCGCCCCACCCGAGCAGGATGGTCAAGCCCACACCGACGATGGCGTAGATGAGAACGAGTGAAAGGGTGAACTCGTTCGCCACGGTGTGGAAATAGGGCAGCTGCGGAACGATGACGGCCAGCGCCAGACCGACCGCGGCCAACCACGCCCACTGGTAGCGCACGAGACGCGAGGAGCGAAGACCGCGCGGGACGCGCAGCAACGGGCGGTCCTCGACGGTTGTGCCGGCGACGGCGAAGGCCTGGCCGATGGCTCGTCCCCTCACGAAGACGATCAGCATCACTGCCGCGAAGACGGCCAGCTCGCCGTCGGTCCCGTTCGACGTGGCCGCCCCGACGCACTGGCTGATGAGGCCCAGAAGGACGCCCCCGCCCAGGGCGGCCGGCATGCTCACGAACGCCCCCAGCGCCGCCGCGCCCAGTGTCACCATGAGCAGGTACGGCCCCAGCGCGGCCACGTTGAAGTTCGCCTGGGTCGGTGCCACCAGCACGGCGGAGATGGCGGAAAGCCCCCCGGCCACCACCCAGGAGATGGCGCTGACCCGCCTGACCGAGATCCCCGAAAGGCGGGCCGCGTCAGGGTTGTTGGCCGCGGCCCGGATCTGTTTGCCCAGGACCGAGTACTTCATGAAGACCGCCAATCCGATCACCAGCAGCGGCACGAGCACCGCGGTGAGGATCCACATACCGCTCAACAGGACGCCGCCGACTTCCACGTGGGACGCGAACGGTTGGGGGTAGACCGAGGACGTGCCGGGATCCGGATTCATGGCCGGGATGTAGGTCAGAGCAAGGAGCACCTGGGACGCCGCCAGTGACACCAGCAGCAGGCGGATCGGCGACTTCGACTTCCGACGAACCGGAGCCACTAGGAATCGCTCGATCACAAATCCGGTGGCGACACCGACCACGACTGCCAGGAGGAAGGCCAACCACCAGTTCCACCCCCAGTCGAGCACCCACTTGGCCAGGAGCAGGGCGGAGAGTGTCCCCATCTGGGCGTGCGCCAGATTCAAGAAGCGGTTGGACTTGTAGACCAGGACCAGCCCAACGGCCAGCAAGCCGATGGTCAGGCCGTTGAGCAGGCCCAGCAACAACGTTCCGGCGCTCATCGGGTCTCCCCGGGGGAGTGCGGTGACCGTTCGCGCTGAGGCGCGTCCAGCCGACCCTGCTGACCCACTCCGATGCCGCTACCGCCCAGCATGCGCACGCCGTACCCCGCAAATGTGACGTTCCGCCGATCGTCGATCCCCCGCCGCCACCGCTTAGTTTCCAATCACTCCCGCGTGATTGGAACGTTCGTTCCAATCACTTCCGCGAGATTGGAACGCCTGGACAGTGAGCTTCCTACTGTGGCCAGCGCGATTCTTCGGAGGGAAAAGCGCATTCTCGCCATCGGAGACCCTCAACTTCGGGGGTCTGCTGGTGCATCACCCCAGGTCGTGGGTTAGTGGCGCCGCTTCCTCTTGCTCTTGCGCGGCCGCGGCCCCTGCACCGGGCCCGAGGCCGCCGCCGGCTTCCCGTTGGACGTGGGGGGGGTCGACCCCTTGGTCGGCCCCGAACCCGAGCCCGAGCCGCTCGGGCGGTCCGTCACCGCCGTGCCGGTCCCGCCGCCGCCCCCGCTGCCGCTTCCCGGTCGGTTGCCCGAGCCCGGTCGGATCGGCCCGCTGCGCTTGGTGCTGCCGGACCGCTGCGCGGCAGCCCCGCCTCCCCCGGCCCGGCCCACCTGACCGGCCGCCGCCACGCTCATGGCAGTGCTCATGGTGGCGGCGTCCACGGCCGAGTACCACTCCTTGTCCTCGCCGCGCTGGGCCTGGCGCCGGGCGATGGTCACCCAGCGGTCCTCGCGCTGCTTCATCATGCAGAGCACGGGGGCCGCGATGAAGATCGACGAGTACGCCCCCGACAGGAGGCCGACGAAGAGCGCCAGGCCATACGACTGCAGGGTGGTGGCGCCGAGGATCTGGGCGCCGATGACCAGGATGGCCAGCACCGGGATGATGGCCACGGCCGACGTGTTGATCGAGCGGGCCAGGGTCTGGTTCATCGACAAGTTGATCAGCTGCGGGTACGTCATCCGCCCGCTGCTGCCGATGCCCCTCGTGTTGTCGCGCACGCGGTCGAACACCACGACGGTGTCGTAGAGCGAGTAGCCGAGGATGGTCAGGATGGCCACCACGGTGTCGGGCGTGACCTGGAACCCGAAAATGGAATAGATCCCGATGGCCACCAGGACGTCGTGGATCATGGCGATGAAGGCGGCCGCGGCCATCTTGGGCTCGAAGCGGAAGCTGATGTAGGCGGCCACGACGATGAAGAAGATGATGAGGGCCTCAATGGCCTTGTCGGTGATGGACGAGCCCCAGGTCGGTCCGACGGTGGTGATGCTGATCTTGTCGACCGGCACCGTGGTCGGCGTCGTGGTGGCGGCGGTGGTCGACGTGGTGGTGGGTGCGGTCGTCGACGACCCCGTGGTCGGTCCCGCCGCGGCCGGCTTGGCCGTCGTCGTGGTGGTGGGCTTGGCCGTCGTCGTGGTGGTCGGGGGCGGCGCGGGCGCGTGCGCCTCCGTCAGCTTGAGCATGGCCGCCTGCACGTTGTTGCTCACCTGCGTCTGCGCCGACGGGCTGAGCTTGTTCAGGTCGGACTGCACGTTGAGGGTTTGCTTGCTCCCGGTCCCGAGCAGCTCCACGGTGGGGTCGATGACGCCGGTGCCCTTCATGGCGTCGGTGGCCTGGGTCTGCGTGATGCCCGGCGCCGCGATGGTCCACTCGGTGCCGCCCTTGAACTCGATGCCCAGGTTCAGGCCGCCTCGCAAAATGATGGTGATGATCCCCAGGACGATGATGGCCGACGAAAGGCTGAACCAGATCTTGCGCCGGCCGACGAAGTCGAACCGCGTCTCGCCCCGGTAGAGCCGGGCGATCGGGCCGTGGCCGCGGCGCGGCTTGGCCAGCAGCGACCGGGCGGCGTCGTCCAGTGAGACCAGCTCCTCCTCGTCGAGCGACCCGACGTCGACGCTCTCCTCGAGCTGCTCGACGTCCTCCTGGCTCACCTCGTCGAGTGCGCTGGCGTCGTCGTCGTCGAACGAGCCGTCGTCGCCGCCGTCCCCGGTGCCGTTCCCGCCCGGGTTGGGGCCGCGGCGCCGCGGGCTCACGATCCACCTCCGCCGGCCCCGCCCGCACCCACTCCGACGGGCAACTGGTTCTGCGGCCCGGCGCCCAGCCCCTTGGCGATGCTGAAGGTGCCGTGGCCCTGCAGCTGCGAGCTCTGGCCCAGCAAAATGACGAGCGGCCGCGTGTAGAACCAGGTGATGGCCATGTCCATGATGGTCGACAGGCCTAGGAAGAAGGCGAAGCCCTTTACGTCACCGACGGCGACGAAGTACAGGACGATCGCCGCCAGCAGGGAGACGAAGTCCGCCGCCCATACCGTGCGCCAGGCCGACTTGAAGCCGCGGTCCACCGATGTCCGCACCGAGCGCCCGGATCTGGTCTCGTCCTTCAGGCGTTCGAAGTAGACGATGTACGAGTCGACGGTGATGCCGATGGACACGATGAGGCCGGTGATGCCGGCCAGGTCGAAGCTCGGCGCCACCGACGTGTGGCCCAACGCCGAGATGATGGCCCACAGGATCATCGCGGTCAGCAACAGGCCGGAGATCACCACCAGGCCAAGGGCCCGGTAGTAGAGCAGGACGTAGAGCAGGACCAGGATCAGGCCGGCGATGCCGGCGCCCAGACCGGCCACCAGCGCCGAGTGGCCCAGCGTGGCCGACACCGTCTCGGAGGTGGCGGCCTTCAGGGTGACCGGGAGGGCGCCGTAGTTCATCGCCTGCGCCAGGTTCTGGGCGTCCTGCTGGGTCAGGTTGCCCGAAATCTCGCCCTGCCCGTCGAAGGAGCTGAACTGGGCCTGCTGGGGCTGGATGATCGGGGCCGAATACACCACGCCGTCCAGCTCAATGCCGAGGAGTTGGTGGAAGTTCTCCGAGGCCACCTTGTCCCAACACGTCGAGCCGGAAATGGGCGGCCCTGCGCCGCACGACACCGGCGAGTTAGTAAGGCTGTAATCGACCACCCATTCACCGGTCTGGTTTTGCGTCGCGGTGGCACCGCTGATGGCGCGGCCGGACATCTCGCTCGGGCCCAGCACGTAGCGCTCGCCCCCGTTGTTACTGCCGCTGGCCGCGAGCCCCGGGAGGAGCACGGTGCTGGCCGCGTAACCCGGCTTTTCCACACTGGTCGACGGGTAGGCCTCGTACTGGGGGTCGGGCCCGATGTTGTTGCTGGGCTCCCCCGTGGTGGTGTTCACGTCCAGGGCGGACGCGGTCAGCTGGTAACTCGACTGGCAGGCGGGGATGCTCTGGACCCCCGGGGGCAACGTCTTTCCTTTGTACCCCTTGGGCACGGCCTCGGGATAGGCGTAGCAGAGCACCGGCCGGAAGTACATGCGCGCCGTCTGGCCGATCTCGTTCAGCACTTGCTGCGCGTCGGTCACCCCGGGGATGGACACGGAGATCTGGTTCTTGCCCGACGTCTGCACCTGCGCCCCCGACACGCCGAGGCCGTTGACGCGCAGGTTCAAGATGTTGACCGTCTCGTCGAGGTCGGCCTGCGACACGTGGTTGCCCTCGGCCGTGTAGACGACCGAGACGCCGCCGGCCAGGTCCAGGCCGAGCCGGGGCGACCATTTGGCGGCGAAGACGGCGGCGAACGAGCCCACCGCTATCGCCACCACGATCAGCACACTGATGAGCAGGTTCCGTCGCTGGCGACGTTGAGCCCGGCCGCCCGACTTGGGGCTCACCCCTCCTCCGCCTCCCCACCGTGCGTGGTCTCGTCGGCATCCGCGCCGTCCGCGCCGTTCCCACCCTCTGATCCGTCCGTCACGCCATGGCTCGAGCCCGCGGGGGCAGCTTCAGCCGGGTCGTCGTCGACCGCCACGTCCTCAATCCGCTCGATCTTGCGGGCGATGGCCTGGCGCACGAAGACGATGCGGGTCGGCTGCGGCCCGTCCAGGTTGCCGTCCTGGCCCAGGGCCCCCGTGAGCAGGGTGTAGCGATCCCCGTGGATCTCGAGCACCGTGCCGATGACGCCGCCGACGGTCTGGACCTCGTCCCCCACCTCGATCCCCGTGCCCTGTCCCCCTCGGGCCGCCTGGGCCTTGCGCTGTTGTGGCTTCAGCACCAGGAAATAGAAGAGGCCGAAGGCCGCGACGATGAACAGTAGGAACAGAAATGAGCTGGAACTCGTGGACTTCGAAGTCGAAGCCAGCAGGAGGTGGGCCAGCGCCGGGTTTGTCATGGGAGATCCTCGGACCTGAAACGGTTGCGAAGGGCCACCCTAGTGCGCGTCTTCGCACTCTCCAGGGCACATCCGGCCCCGTCCGGCCCTCGTCCGGACCCTGGACGGACCGGTCCGCCGGGGCCCGGCGTCGCTTCCCGAGCTTCTCCGGAGCAGCCGAACGCTCTGAACGGGCCATCCCGTTGAGCTGCGGTGATGGAGTCGGCCCCGCCGCGGCGCGTCGCGCCAACCCAGTCGCCTCCCGGCGGGGGTAACGGCGCGTTCTCCGCTCTCTGGCGGCCGTTAAGTCCCAAACAACACGGCGCAACCGAACTGCAACCGAAAGTGTCCCTGGTTGCGACAACCCTTGATCAAAGTATCGCCCATAAGAAGTGAAACCCTACGGTGATGGTCGTTCGGAGGGGGGCGACCAAGCAGGGAGTCCGATGAAGGGGAACGGATTCTCTACGGGGGAACCACCGGAGGGTAGGGAGCAGCGCAAAGGTGCGCCGGCCTAGAGCCGTCGTCGGCCGGAGGAATCCGGGGGGAGCCGACGACCCAGGGCCGGCGCACCTTTTGCGCGTCCGCTGAAATCCGAATCGCTACCGCCCCTCTTCAGCTCTGGTCCCTCGGCCCGTTTTGCGGGGCCGATCCTTCCTGCTGGACCGCCCGGTCCTTCCTGGTCGGCGTCTGATCCTCCTGGTAGGCCGTCCGGTCGTTCCTGCTGGGCCGCCTGATCCTCCTGGTGGACCGCCCGATCCCGTCCCCGGGCCTGGGTATTCGGCCCCTTCTCGCAGGGTATTCGCACTCGAGCTGAAACTTCTTTGCGGTATCTTTGCGGGGTTGGCTTCCCCCGCTGATCCCCCAGGGGCCCCGCCTCGGTTGCAGGCGTGGGATCGGCTCAGGCGCTCGAGCGCCGCCCCAATTGTGGACGGGCGGACCAATTGGACGGGTCACCAGGGCCTTTCCCCCTCCCACGGGTATCCTTTTTCCACCGGATTCGCCGGTGTGCCCAGTACAGTTGCGATCGATGCGAGATGGACATATCTCCGTACTCGTCATTGAGGACGAGGCCGACATCCGACAATTGTTGCGAACCCTGCTCGAGCGGGAGGGTTTCTCGGTGTCCGAGTCCACCGAGGGGCGGGACGGCGTCCGCCAGTTCCACCAGAGCCACCCCGACATCGTCATCCTCGACGTGGGGCTGCCCGACCTGGACGGCTGGCAGGTCCTGGAGCGCATCCGGGACATGAGCGACGTGCCCGTCCTCATGCTGACCGCCCTCGGGACGGAGCGGGACAAGGTGCGGGGGCTCAACGCCGGCGCCGACGACTACCTGACCAAGCCCTTCAGCCGGGTCGAGCTCCTCGCCCGGTTGCAGGCGATCAGCCGGCGCCAGGTCTCCAGCAAGGACCCGGTGACCACGTTCGACGACGGCACCTTGCACGTCGACTTCGCGCATCAGGAGGTGACCATCGACGGGGCCCAGATCGTGCTGACCCCGACCGAGTACCGCCTCCTGGCGACCTTGGCCCGCCACCAGGGCCAAGTGCTGTCCTCGGATCAGCTCATCGAGCTGGCCTGGGACGACCCGAGCGGACTGGCTCCCTCCCGGGTCAAATATGCAGTGCTGCGGCTACGGCGCAAACTCGGTTGGGACGATGGGGACGACACCCCCATCGAGACGGTGCGCGGCTTCGGCTACCGCTACCGCTCACGGACCCGGTGACCGACACCCTCCGGACCCGCACTGATACTTCGGGGCGTCGCGAACCGCAGATGCCCGGAATCGGCACCGCCCTACCCATCGGCTTCTCCGGGCCCGCCATGCGCGTGCGCCTGCCAGTGTTCGCGCTGGTGGCCGTCGGCACCGTCCTGGTGGCCGTGATCCCGTTCCCCCACGACGCCCGCCGCGAAATCTCGGTCGCCGGTGTCCTGTTCTTCGCCCTGGTGGCGGCGGCCTTCCTCCTGCCCTGGGAGCGCATGCCCGACTGGGCCTGGCTGATCATCCCTATCGGCTACATCGTCGTCATCGCCCTCATCCGCGACGCGCAGGGCGGGGCCGACTCGGGCTTGATCGTCATGTACCTGCTGCCCATCGTGTGGCTGGCCATCTACGGCAAGCGCCTGCACCTCCTCATCGGCCTGTTCTGCCTGGACCTCGCCCTCCTGGTGCCCCTCCTCTTCGTCGGCGCGCCCAAGTACCCGACGATCGAGTGGCGCGAGGTCATCGTCATGGCCACCGTGACCACTCTGGTGGCGTCGACCGTCTACACCATGGTCTCGCGCGACCGCGCCTTCCTGAGCAACCTCACCCGGCAGTCGCGTCTGGCCCGGCGCGCCGCCCGGGAGGCGGACTACTCGCGTGACCGCCTCGAGACGCTGCTGCGGGCGGCGACCGGCAGCGCCATCATGGGTGTCGACCCGGCCGGCACCGTCACCTTCTTCTCCGCCGGCGCCGAGCAGATGCTCGGCTTCCGCGCCGCCGAGGTCGTCGGGATCCGCTCCATCGCCGACTTCATCGACCCGGCGCAGATCGACGAGCGGCGCCAGACGATCGATGCCATGCGGACCGCCCTCGAGCCGGTCGACGCCGAGACCGCGGCCGAGGTGCCGTGGACCGCCACGCGCAAGGACGGTCAGCTCCGGCGCTGTGTGGTGCGGGTGCGCGCCCTGCCGGTGCCCACGCCGGAGCCGGGGTTCGAGGGGAACCTCGGGGACGACTCGGAGCAGCACGACGAGGACATCCTGCCGACACTCGATGGGCTGCACGAGCGGGACACCGTCGGATTGGGCCCGGCCACGGGGGGCTACGTCGTGGTGGCCATCGACGTGACCGAACGGGAGGAGCTGGCGGCCGACCGCGAGCGGCTCTTCGCCATCCAGAAGGAGGTCACGCAGTCGCTGATCGAGCAGAACAACCGGCTGCGTGAGCTGACGCAGATGAAGGACGACGTGGTGGCGACCGTGTCGCACGAACTGCGCACGCCGATCACGTCGATCCGTGGCTTCATCGAGCTGCTCCTCGACGAGTCGACGCACCTGACCGAGTCGGAGATGCGCATGTTGCGCACCATCGACCGCAACGCCGAGCAGCTGCAGCGGGTGGCCGAGGACCTGCTAGCCGATCCCGGCGCCGGGCGGGGGCTGCGGGTGGCGTTCACCGAGCTCGACCTGAACCGCCTGACCGAGGAGGCGGTGCACGCCATGCAGACGTCGGCGGCGGTGGCGGGGATCGTGCTGAGTATGGAGCCGGCCGGCGACGTGCCGATCTTCGGCGATCCGGGACGGCTGCACCAGCTCATCGGTAACCTGCTCTCCAACGCCATCAAGTTCTCGCCCCGGGGCGGCCGGGTGCACGTCATCGTCGACAGCATCGACTCCTACGCCCGGGTGCAGGTGCTCGACGAGGGTCCGGGCATCCCCGAGAGCGAGCGGGACCAGCTCTTCGAGCGCTTCTACCGCCTGGCCTCCTCGACGGAGATGGGCGTGCCGGGCACGGGGCTCGGGCTGGCCATCGCCAAGTCGGTGGCGGAGGCCCACGAGGGCTTCGTCGACATCGTGGACACGCCGGGGTGGTCGACGACCTTCCGTGTCTTCCTGCCGTTGCGCACGACGATCGTGACCGTGGCGCCGGTGCGGGCGCCCGACCGGGTCGCCGAGGCCGACCGCCGGACGGCGCTCGGCTGACCCAGCCGTAAGGGCGGCCATCAAGCGGCGATGAAGCCGCCGGACTGATGCGCCCACAGGCGTCCGTAGACGCCGTCGTGGCCGAGCTCGAGCAGCTCGGCGTGCGTGCCCTGCTCGACGACTCGCCCGTGGTCGAGCACCACGATGCGGTCGAGCCGGGCGATGGTGGCGAGCCGGTGCGCCACCACCAGCGCCGTCGTGCCCTCCATGAGGCGCCACAACGCTTCTTGCACGAGCGACTCCGACTCGGAGTCGAGCGCCGAGGTGGCCTCGTCGAGCACGAGCACCGAGGCGCCCTTGGCCATGGCCTGGGCGATGGCCACGCGCTGGCGCTGGCCGCCCGAGAGCTTTAGGCCGCGCTCCCCCACCACGGTGTCGTAGCCGTCGGGCAGGCGCTCGACGAACTCGTCCACGTAGGCGGATTGACCCACTGAGCGCACCAGGTCCATGTCGACGCTGCCGCCGGGCAGCTCCAGGCCGTAACAGATGTTCTCCGCGATGGTGCGGTGGAGCATCTGGGGGTCCTGGGGCACGTAGGCGATGTGGCGGCGCAACGACTGCTGCGTCACCTCGGCGATGTCCTGCCCGTCGATGGCGATGAGGCCGCCGTCACGGTCCGAGAACCGCAACATCAGCTTGGTCAGCGTCGTCTTGCCCGAGCCCGAAGGCCCGACCAGCCCGACGTGCTCGCCCGGCTGGATGCACAGGTCGAGTCCATCGAAGAGCGGTGCGCCGTCGGGGTAGGCGAAGCGCAGGTCCTCGAACTCGACCTCGCCCCGCGGCACGGCGAGGTCGGGCGCGCCCGGGACGTCGACGATCTGCGGGTCGGTCATGGCGATGCCGGCGAACTTGGCACAGCGGCCGATGGCGCGCGACATGATCCGGAGGAACTCGAAGGACTCCTCGAGGCTGGTGCCGACGAAGGTGGCGTAGAACAGGATCAGGTAGACGACGCCGGCCGCCGCCACGTGGTGCAACGCCAGGACCACGCCCACGGCGATGGCGCCCCAGTTGAAGGCGGCCATGGCCGACTCCATCTGGACGCGGGTGGCGGTAAAGACGCGGCGGGCGCGGAAATCGGCGGTGAGCGAGTCGGCCACCAGCTCGCCGACGTGTCCCTTCTCGCGTTGCTCGGCCGCCTGGACCCGGACCGTGGTCAGGTTGGCGATGGTGTCGGCGACGACACCGGTGGCGCGGGAGTGCGCGTCGGAGAAGGCCTTCTCGGCCGCCACGACACGGCCCATGCTGCGCGCCAGCACGATGGCGAACACGGCGACCAGACCACCCATGACCAGAGCCACCGGCCACGCCACGATGCCGAGCACCACGACGGCCCCGACGGTGGTCACCGTGATGCGCAGGATGCCCCAGACCATGGAGTCGATGAGCTCGACGAAGGCCCAGGTCGACGTCTCGAGCGTGGCGATGACCTCGCCCGAGGGCCGGTCCGTGTGCCAGCCGTGGCTGAGCCCGATGAGGTGGTCGTAGCCGTTCGTGATGGCGCGCCCGAAGGAGCGCAGGGTGGCGCCCCAGTTGAGCCAGCCGCCGATGCGGCCGAACACGACGGCGGCGACGAGCACTACGGCGTAGGCGATGATCAGCGGGCCGAACGAGGCCCACGAGAACTGGTGTGCGCCCGCGTCGGCGATACGGCCGAGGATGGCGGCGAAGATCAACGGCGCCGCGACCGCATTGGCCAGGGTGCCGAGTGTGATGGCGATGCAGGCGATCGTGTACTGGGCGCGGTCGGGCTGCATCTGGGCCCAGCAGTAGGCCACGGTCGTCTTCGTCGATGCATTTGGGAAGAGGGTGCGTTCACCCATGGTGCTCTCCTGGTTGGAGGGTCAAACGGATGGATTGGGGGCACGCATGGCCTGCGTGCGCGGTCAGCGGTTGAAGAACTACTGGAAGCAGCGGGCTCGATGGCCCGCGCCAGCGGTCAGGTGCTGATCGTGGTGATGGTGGTGGGGCGCGTGGGCGGCGGCGTCAGTGCCGCGTCAGGCGCTCGGAGGGCACGACGATGCGGCACCCCCGAATGGCTGCACCGGCCGCAAACGGCAGGGCCAGATCGGGGCGCGCGAGAAGCTGCTTCAGCATCGTCATCGGGCCTGCCATCTGGTCACCTCGCTTCGTCTGGTGGTGCAACGTCCTCAAACGGTAGCAAAGAGTGGGCGGTCGGGGCGCAAATTCGCCGGAACGTTGCGCACTGCGTATATCAGGGCAAGGTTCGTCGTTCGGCCAGACGACCTGACCTCGCGTCAGAACAGCGGTGGTGTGGCCGCCGCTGACGCGCCCGCGCTCGGCATCGGATGGCCGAGGTGAGCCCACGCTCGCTCCGTCGCCACGCGACCACGGGACGTGCGTTGGATCAGCCCGCTCTGCAGGAGGAACGGCTCGTAGGCGTCCTCGATGGTGTCGGGCTCCTCGCCGACGCACTGCGACAGCGTGGTCAGGCCCACCGGGTGCCCGCCGAAGCGCGTACACAAGGTGGTCAAAATGGCCCGATCGACCTTGTCGAGGCCCAGCTCGTCCACCCCGAAGAGCTCGAGGCCCTCGCTCGCCGTGGCGCCGTCGATGAAGCCGTCGCCACGGACCTCGGCGAAGTCCCGCACCCGCCGGAGCAGGCGGTTGGCCACCCGGGGGGTGCCCCTCGAGCGCTCGGAGATCCTCGTGGCGCCCTCGGAGTCCACGCGCACCTTGAGGATGTGGGCCGAACGTTCCACGATGGCGCGCAGGTCCTCGGGTGCATAGAGGTCGAGCCGCCCGACGAACCCGAACCGGTCGCGCAACGGCCCCGAGACCAGGCCGGTGCGCGTCGTGGCGCCGACCAGGGTGAACTTGGGCAACTCCAGGCGGATGGAGCGGGCCGTCGGGCCCTTGCCGATCAAGATGTCGAGCCGGCCGTCCTCCATGGCCGAATAGAGCATCTCCTCGACCGAGCTGTGCAGGCGGTGGATCTCGTCGATGAAGAGCACGTCGCCGTCCTGCAGGTCCGTGAGCAGCGCGGCCAGGTCGCCGGCCCGGGTGAGGACGGGACCGGCCGTGATGCGGAGGCCCGCACCCATTTCGGCGGCGACGATGCCGGCCAGCGAGGTCTTGCCGAGACCCGGCGGGCCGGCGAAGAGGATGTGGTCCACCGGCTGGCGGCGCTGGCGGGCCGCCTGGAGCACGATCCCGAGGTGCTCGACGAGTTGGGCCTGACCCACGAACTCATCGAGCGTCCGTGGCCGCAGGCCGACCTCTTCGATCTCCTCGTCGGGATCGGAGGTGACCGGGTCGACGACACGCGCGGCCACGACGTCGTCATCGTCGAGTGCGTCCGAGGCGTCGTCGGAAGTCGCCAAGACCTCCCGACGTGCCTTCGGACTCACCGGCTGGCCAGCTCGCGCAGGGCGAGCCGGAGCATCTCTTCCACGCCGACATCGTCGCGTAGGCCGTCCAGCGCACCGCGGATCTCCTCTGGGGCGTAGCCGAGCTCGCTCAGCGCGGCTCGAGCCTCGGCCCGCGACGTCCGCGTGGCACGCCCGTTCCCGTTGGACCCGTGGAGAGGCGTGACCGCCGGCACGCCCGAGAGGTCGGGCAGGTCCAGGCGGCTTTTCAGCTCGATCAGGAGCCGGGCGGCCGTCTTGCGCCCCACGCCCGGCACGGAGCACAGCGTCTCGAGGTCCTCCTCGAGCACCGCGGTCGAGAGAGCGGCCGGCGACAGCATGGCCATGATGGCCAGGGCCAGGGCAGGCCCGACGCCGTGCGATCCGATCAAAACCTCGAAACATCGACGCTCATCGTCGTGGAGAAAGCCGTAGAGGACGATGGCGTCCTCGCGCACGTGGGTGTGCACGTGCAGCATCGACTCGGCGCCCGTCCCCGCCGACATCAGGGCGGCTGCGGTGGCCGGGGTGACCGTCACCCGGTATCCGACACCGCCCACGTCGACGATGACCTCGCACTCGGCAGTACGTAGTACGGCGGGTCCCCGCAGCATTCCGATCACGTCGATCTTCCTTCCTTGACGAGCAGGGCTGCATCGACGGCCCGGCGCAACGGGACGGTGGTGAGGTGGCAGATGGCCAGTGCGAGCGCGTCCGCCACGTCGGGAGGGCCGTCCACGCTGGGCAGACCGAGGACCTGCGCCACCATGCGCTGCACCTGTTGCTTGGTCGCGGCCCCGTAGCCGACCAGGCCCTGCTTGACCTCGTTGGACGTGTACTGGGCCACCTCGCACCCAGCGGCGGCGGCGGTCAGAAGGGCCAGACCGCTGGCCTGACCCACCGACATGGCCGTCCGAGCGTTGACCTGGAAGAAGACCCGCTCGACCACCACGACATCCGGGCGGGTCTCCTGGAGGAGTGACTGCAGCTCCGTGTGGAGGACCAGGAGCCGCTGGGCCAGGGCCGCGGCCGGGTCGGTCTCGATCACCCCGGCCACTTTCGCCTGCAGGCTGCCGTCGCCGCCGCGACCCACCAGCCCGTAGCCGCAGCGAGACAGGCCGGGGTCGATCCCCAATGCGAACATGCGTTCGTAGAATAGTCGGAGGGTCTTCGCAGGGGGCGGATCCTCCCCTGTCACACCAGGTACGCCGGCCCCTGCGTCCCGACGGTGTGGCACGGGGAGCCGGCCCCCGGGTCAGGGCGAGAGCCCAGCTGTGTCCGCTTCCCTCGTTGATGTCTACCCGGGTGCCGTGGTCGTAGTGGTCGTGGTCGTAGTGGTCGTGGTCGTAGAGGTCGTGGCCGACCCGGCCGGGGGCACGGTAGACGGCGGCGTCGTCGTGAGGGGATGGGTCGCCGTGGGCAGCTCGACCGGGCCGACGGGGTTGGCGTACAGGTAGTTGAAAATGTTGGCCACGGCCGGGGCGGCTGCTTGGGCGCCGTATCCACCGTGGTCCACGACGACCGCCACCACGTACTCGGGCTGGTTCGTCGCATGGTTGAGCGGGCCGAATCCGACGAACCAGGCGTTGGGCTCCTGACCTCGGGCCACATCCGCCGTACCGGTTTTTCCCGCGATCGGATAGGTGCTCAGTGGGAAGTGCGCGACCTGATGGAAGGGGAGGTACGCGGTCCCGCCGGTTGAGTTGACCACGCCTTCGAAGCCGGCGAGCATCGGCTGGAAGGTCGACGGCGGGAGCGAGACCGTCCCGGTGACCTTTGGAGCAAACTGCTTGACCACCTGCCCGTCGGGACTCACGATGGCCGCCGCCACCTCAGGCTGGTAGCGAGTGCCGCCATTGGCGAAGGTGGCGTAAGCGAGAGCGTTCTGAATCGGCGTCACGAGAGTCTCTCCCTGACCGAACGCCATCTCGATGTTGTCACCGATCAGGTAGCCCGGGTTCGGAAAGGCGCTCGCATCCTCCTTGTGCTGGTCCTCGCGCAGTGCTGCGCTATCGACCTGGCCGGTGGCTTCACCCGGGAGGTCGATCCCGGTCTGGTGACCCAGACCGTACGCACTCGCCGTCTGCTGAATGCCGGTGGGATTGCCCGAGGTGTAGAAGAGATCGCCCAGGTTGTAGAAGTAATAGTCGTCCGACTCGGTCAGTGCGTCCTGGAGGTCGATCTCGCCGGCGTCAGCGGCCTCGTCGTCGTGGAAGGTGCAGTCGGCCGTGCAGTTCTTGACCGTGTAGGTACCGGTGTCGTCGACGTACGTACCGGCATTGATGATCCCGTCATTGAGAGCGGCGGTCGCCGTGTTGAGCTTGAAGGTCGACCCTGGCGTATAGAGACCATCGATGGCGTAGTTGATGAGCGGGCAGCCGGTGGTGGCCGAGGTCGTATTGCAGCCGGCGGAGAGGGCGGCGTAGTTGGCGTGGGAGATGCCTCCGATCCATTCGCTGGGGTCATAGGTCGGATAAGAGGCCATGGCGAGAACGGCGCCGGTCTGGGCGTCGAGCACGACTGCGGCCCCGTCGTTGGCGGTCGGCAACTTGCCTGTGGTCTTGTCGACGGTGTGCCGGTCGGCGGTGATGTCGCTCTGGAGCGCAGACTGCACGGCCTCTTGGAGTCCGAGGTCGATGTTGGTGACCACGGTGTCCCCCGGGACGGGGTCGGTCGCGCTGAGCGTGCCCACCACATGGCCGGCGGCGTTCACGGCGAGCGCCTCCCGTCCGGCGGTACCGCGCAGATAGGGCTCGTACTCGTTCTCCAATCCCGACTGGCCGAATTGACTGCCCAGGACGTAGCCCGCGTCGGGGTTGGCCTTGAGCTCGCCGGGCGTGATGGAGCTGATGTAGCCGAGCACCGATGTCGCGACGGGGTCACCGGGCGCGTTCTGGGGGTACACGCGCTGGCTGACTTGTTGCAGGGAGACGCCGGGGTAGGACGACTGGTGCTCCTGGTAGTAGTCGATGACCGACACCGGAGCATTGTCGAGGATCGGCACCGGCTCGTAGGGGCTGTACTGGGAGTCGTTGAGGGCCCGACTGATCTGGTCGGGAGTCTCGCCGACCAGCGCCGCGACGGCACCGATGATGGATGGGTCCTGTTCCGCCGTAACTTGGGAGAGCAACAGCTCCTCGACCGTTTCGTTGCCCGCGAGCACGGTGCCGTCACGATCGACGATCTCGCCGCGCGGGGCAGGGATACTCACGACCCGGACCTCATTGCGGGTCACAGATGCGGCGTACGTCTTGCCGTCGAGGACCTGGAGTGTCCACAGTCGCAGTCCCAGGACGGTGAAGAGAGCCACGCCGACGACCCCGATGACCCGGAGTCGCAAGTTGGGCCGGGACGGGGTCTCCTCGGGTGATCCGACGAGCGATCCCACGCTGACGCTCTTTCGTTCGGAGAACCTGGGCTCATGGGTTCGGCGTGGCCGCTTCGACGCGGCGCGTTTGGAGGGGCGGGGGTGGACGCGGCCGCCCCCGAAGGGATGGCGGAGGGACCGAGTCATTGCTGACCAGTGCGATGAGCGGAGCTGAATCGGGCGGCCGGCGCGATCGTCATACCCGCGCCGTCACCTCCCAGAGTCATCCCGGCCTCGGATCCGGCAACGATAGATCGGTTGGCCGGGATGGAACCATCGGGTGCCCGACTCGCCGGAGACTTCGACGTCGCTCGTCAGCGCGAACTGATGGGGTTTCGGGTGTCGGGCTCCGAGTGTCGGGCGTCGGGCTCCGAGTGTCGGGTGTCGTGTCGACGGAGTGTCAGCCCTCGAAGGACGCGAGGACCGAGTCGGCGATGTCGGCGTTGGAGTGGACCGCCTGGACGTCGTCGTGGTCGTCGATGGCCTCGAGCAGGCGCAGCACCTTCTTGGCGTCGGACTCGTCGGGGACGGGGACCAACGTGGTGGGCTCGAGGGAGAGATCGACCGACTCGGGAGCGATGCCGGCGCTATCGAGAGCCTGGCGCACCGATTCGAGATCGGCCGGCGCAGTGATCACCACCCACGCACTGCCGTTGGAGGACATGTCCTCCGCGCCGCCCTCCATGGCGATCTCCATGACCTTGTCCTCCTCTTGGTCGAGGGGAACGGTCACAATGCCCTTGCGCTCGAACTGCCAGCCGACCGCCCCGGGCTCGGCCATGTTGCCGCCGTTGCGGCTGAAGAGGTTGCGCATCTCGGCGCCGGTGCGGTTGCGGTTGTCGCTCAGGGTCTCGACGATGATGGCGACGCCGCCGGGCCCGTAGCCCTCGTAGTTGATCGACTCGTAGCGGACACCTTCGAGGTCACCGGTGCCCCGCTTGATGGCCTTCTCGATCGTGTCGATCGGGACCGAGGCGGCCCGGGCCTTCTGGAAGGCGGTGCGCAACGTGGCGTTGGCGTCCATGTCGCCCCCGCCTTCCCTGGCCGCCACCTCGATGACCCGGATGCACTTGGCGAAGACTTTCGCGCGGGCTTTGTCCTGGGCGCCCTTGCGGTACTTGGTGGTCGCCCACTTCGAGTGACCCGACATGCGTTCTGCCTCGTTCCTTCCCTCGGTCCGTGGCCGAGCGGCCGACCGGTCGTGGTCCCCCACTGGGACTCGGCCGCTGGGTGAGGACTTTTGATTGTATCTGCGGGTCGGTTGCCGGAGGGCGGGCGCCGGCGGTGCGGGCGCTGGTTCAGGGAAATCCGGGGGTCGTGGTCGTGTTCTCGGTCATGCTGCTGCGGCGTATGGCGCCGGTGACGGCTGGCGAGGGCGGCACGCGGACGATGGTGATGGGGACGGTGACCTTGCCGGCGACCACAATGCGGTAGCGACCGACCGGCGCTGGCGTGGCAATGCGGGCGGGGCGTAAGCCCCCCTCCATCTGGTCCCAGGTGCCCGTGGTGGAGAGCGTGGCATGAGCGGCCAACGACGGGCCCAAGATGGCGGGGCAGCTGATGGCCTCCGGCCCCGGGAAGACATCGACCCCTTTGGCGTTGTCGACGGTGACGGGCAGAGGGCTGCAGGGTCCGAGCAGGAACCCGAGCGGACCGCCTCCCAAGCTCGAATCGTTCCCATTCGGTTGTTGTGGCGGGGATTGTTCGCCGGGCACATTGCAGC